>NZ_DJUM01000004.1:401-56937 GCF_002440475.1 Exiguobacterium sp. UBA6282
TATAAAGACGGTAAACCTTGGTACTTCCTTGAAGAGAAATATCCGGCATACGGAAACCTTGTCCCACGAGATATCGCGACACGCGAGATTTTTGACGTCTGTGTCAATCAAAAACTCGGCGTCAACGGGGAGAACATGGTTTATCTTGATCTATCACATAAAGACGCAAAAGAACTCGACGTCAAACTCGGTGGAATCCTTGAAATCTACGAAAAGTTCGTCGGTGATGATCCACGAAAAGTACCGATGAAAATTTTCCCGGCTGTTCACTATTCAATGGGTGGACTATGGGTCGACTATGATCAGATGACGAATATTCCTGGACTATTTGCAGCAGGCGAATGTGATTATTCGATGCACGGAGGAAACCGTCTCGGAGCGAATTCACTTCTTTCTGCGGTATATGGCGGAATGGTCGCCGGACCGTCAGCGATCGCGTATATGAATGAACTTGAGACATCGGTTCATGAGATGAGCGAAGACGTCGTCGAAGCGCATAAGATTGAAGAAATCAATCGTTTTAACGATATCTTATCGATGGAAGGTACAGAAAACGCGTATCAGATCCACCGTGAACTTGGAGAAATCATGACGGATAATGTCACGGTCGTCCGTTATAACGATAAGCTCGAAGAGACACTCACGAAAATCAAGGAACTTCGTGATCGGTTCACGCGCATTTCGGCAACGGACACAGCGCGTTGGAGTAATCAAGGAGCGTCGTTCATCCGTCAGCTCGATCACATGCTCGACCTAGCCGAAGCAATTACGCTCGGTGCCTTAAAACGTGACGAGAGTCGCGGGGCGCACTACAAACCGGACTTCCCGGAACGTAATGATGAACAGTTCTTGA
Source organism: Exiguobacterium sp. UBA6282 (assembly GCF_002440475.1). Lineage (NCBI taxonomy): Bacteria > Bacillati > Bacillota > Bacilli > Caryophanales > Exiguobacterium > Exiguobacterium sp. UBA6282. The sequence goes on from NZ_DJUM01000004.1 coordinate 1,255, forward strand.
AGACAACGATGGCTCGTTATACGAATGGTCATCCAGAAATCTTCTATGAAGATGTCGACACGTCGTTGATTCCACCGCGGAAACGCGACTACAGTAAGAAGTCGAAGAAAGAGGTGAAAGCATAATGGCGACACCACTCGAATCATCTACTACGCAAAAATCGGTTCAATTCATCGTTCAACGTCAAGATGGACCTGATGGTAAACCGTATGATGAAGCGTTTGAAATTCCGTACCGTCCGAACATGAACGTCATCTCTGCTTTAATGGAGATTCGTCGTAATCCTGTGAATGCAGCCGGTGAAAAAACGACACCGATCAACTGGGATATGGGTTGTCTAGAAGAAGTATGTGGCGCTTGTTCCATGGTCATCAACGGTACACCACGTCAATCGTGTACGGCACTCGTCGATAAACTCGAACAACCGATCCGCCTTCAACCGATGCAGACATTCCCAATCGTTCGTGACCTTCAAGTCGACCGTCAGCGCATGTTTGATGCGTTGAAAAAGGTTAAAGCATGGGTTCCGATCGATGGAACGTACGACTTAGGTCCAGGACCACGGATGCCAGAGAACAAACGTCAATGGGCGTATGAGTTATCGAAATGTATGACATGTGGCGTGTGTCTCGAAGCATGTCCGAACGTCAACGATCGTTCGACGTTCATCGGACCAGCATCGATCTCACAAGTTCGTCTATTCAACTCGCATCCAACAGGTGCCTTCCATAAGGAAGAACGTCTTGAAGCGTTGATGGAAGATGGCGGGATCATGCAGTGCGGTAATGCTCAAAACTGTGTCGAGGTTTGTCCGAAAGGCATTCCGCTGACGACTTCGATCGCAGCGATGAACCGTCAAACGACACTTCACTCATTCAAGAAGTTCTTCGGTAGTGACGAAGGACGGACAGGTGAAGCAGTTAGTTCATAAGTTATTAAAGAAGGAGCCTGCTCCTTCTTTTTTCATTCAGACAGGAGGAACCGATTGTGCGCGTACCAGCTTATATTCCAGAACTCGAATCATGGCTTGAACAAATGAAACATGGAACACGACTCGACGTCGCTGTTCGTTTTGCAGAGACGGATGCCTATGGTCATATGAATAACCGGGTACCGTTCGTCTATTTCGAGGACGTTCGGACATTGATGTTAGAGGAGACCGGATACTCGCTTGCAGAAGACGGGATCATCGTCGTTGCGGATGCCCAGTGTAATTACATTCGCCAAGTGTATCCACGGACACGTCTCGCCGTCTATGCGTACCCAGTACATGTCGGAAGTGCATCGTGTGACGTCCATTATGCGGCATTTGATGAGCAGGGTGAACTGATGTTCACAGGACGGACATCGATGGTACAAATCAATCGTGCCGGGAAAGCATTCCCATGGAGTGAGACATATAAAAATTCCTTGCAGAATCGATTCGAATCCGTTATCATTTGATAATGAGTTCACATATTCGAAAACGACTCACTAGTACGTTATTAGTGAAGGGAGATTTCTTAATCATGGAAAAAACATTCAAAGTCATCGCGGATTCAGGCATTCACGCTCGTCCCGCTACTCAGCTCGTCAACACAGCATCTAAATTCCAATCAGACATCAACTTGGAATACAACGGAAAGACTGTCAACTTGAAGTCAATCATGGGTGTTCTTTCACTCGGAATCGCGAAAGATTCAGATATCAAAATCGTTGCAAACGGTGACGATGCTTCTGAAGCAATCACGACTCTTTCAGATATGCTGACTAGCGAAGGTCTTGCTCAGTAATCCTGTAATCGTACATTCTCGGACGCCGGTCTTGCACCGTCGTCCTTTTTTGTTACCATAAGATTGAGAGAAAGAGGTGGAGAAGAGTGAATCGAGCGATTGGAGTACTGGATTCCGGAGTCGGTGGATTGACGGTCGCACGTGAATTGATGCGACAGTTGCCCCATGAGCGAATCATCTATGTCGGGGATACACTACGTTGTCCGTATGGTCCGCGTCCAGAAGAAGAGATTCGTGAGTTTACGTGGGAGATGATTGATTATCTCGTACAACAAGATGTGAAATTGATCGTGATCGCCTGTAATACAGCTACGGCTGTCGTCTTAAAAGAAGCGCGAGAACGTTTAAATATACCTGTCATCGGTGTCATCGATCCGGGTGCCCGTGCAGCAGTCAAGGTGACACGTACGAAACGAATCGGTGTCATCGGAACGAAAATGACGATTACAAGTAATTCCTACGAGAAGGCGTTACGACATGTTGAAGGACAAGTTGTCGTTGAATCGTTAGCGTGCCCGCCATTCGTTCCGCTCGTCGAGTCGATGCAGACGGATGGCGCATACGTCGAACGTGTCGTTGCGAATACGCTACGACCTTTAATGAATTACGATATGGATACACTAATACTCGGGTGCACCCATTATCCGCTCTTAGCAGATGTCATTGGACGGGTCATCGGACCAGGCGTTCAACTCATCTCTTCAGGGGATGAAACCGCACTCGAAGTAGCAGCACTACTTGACTACAACACGATTTCAGCAGATGTGACACAAACACCAGAACATCGTTATTACGCGACAGGCGATATCCGCTCATTCGACCAAATTGCAACGGACTGGCTCGATCAGCCCATTCATGCGGAGCGCATCGTCCTTGGAACGGAGGAAGATTAAATGCGGACAGACCAACGAACGGCGGACGATCTCCGTCCAGTACAGTTATCGGTTGACATCAATAAACACGCGGAAGGTTCGATTTTGATTGAACTGGGTGATACGAAAGTCCTCTGCACGGCGACCGTCGAGGAAAGGGTACCACCATTTCTGCGTGGAAAACACCAAGGCTGGATCAATGCGGAATATTCGATGTTACCGCGGGCAACCGCTCAGCGGACTGCACGAGAAGCCGTTCGCGGCAAACAGACGGGACGGACGATGGAAATCCAACGTCTCATTAGCCGATCGCTTCGGGCGGTCGTCGATCTAGAAAAACTTGGTGAACGGACGATCTGGATCGATTGTGACGTCATTCAAGCTGATGGCGGAACACGAACAGCATCGATCACCGGTGGATTTTTAGCACTCGTTCGAGCTATCGATCAACTGATTCAAGCGGGAAAACTGACCGATACACCAATCAAAGAGGGCATCGCCGCCATCTCAGTTGGAATTGTCGAATCGAATGCCTTACTTGATTTATGCTACGAAGAGGATGCTGCAGCTGAAGTCGACTTCAATCTCGTCATGACCTCATCCGGTAAAATCGTCGAGATGCAAGCAACAGGAGAAGAGTCGACCTTTTCCCGTCAAGAGATGCTCGAAATGCTCGAACTTGGGGAAAAAGGTATTAAGGAACTGATTGAAGCCGGTCGCGAGGCACTCGGTGTTTCGTGGTGGTATGTAGGAGAAGAAGTGGGGGAACATAAATGAAAGTCATCGTCGCAACACATAACGCTGGTAAAGTGAAGGAACTCGAAAGCATGCTTGGGCGTCTCGGCTATACAGTCGAGTCGTTACTCGATCATTCGGATGCTAAAGAAACGGATGAGACAGGTGAAACATTCGAGGAGAATGCACTCTTAAAAGCAACAGAAGCAGCAGCCTACTTTGGTCACGCAGTACTTGCTGACGATTCAGGTCTTGAAGTCGATGCTTTAGATGGCGCTCCAGGTGTCTACTCGGCACGCTTCGCGGGTCTTGAAAAGTCGGATGCAGCGAACAACGCTCTACTACTTGAAAAGTTAGAAGGTGTTCCGGAAGAGGAGCGGACGGCACGCTTCGTTTGTGTACTCGCGCTAGCAAAACCAACAGGCGAAACATTGACGGTACGCGGAACAATGGAAGGGCGAATCGGTTTTGAAGCAACGGGATCGAACGGTTTCGGTTATGACCCATTGTTCGTCACGGCAAGTGGACAAACGGCTGCTGAGTTGACGAAAGAAGAAAAAGCGATGATCAGTCATCGTGGCAATGCATTGCGCAAGCTCGAACAGGACTTAACTACTTTCCTAGGAGTGTGATGAAAATGAGAGCGTTGATCGTTAGTGATAGCCATGGACTAGAACAAGAACTGCTTACGATATTCGAACGGCATCAGGACGTGGATTTGGCTTTTCATTGTGGAGACTCTCAATTGACACGCGACATTGAATCGTTATATCCATATCGTGTTGTACGGGGGAACTGTGATTATGGACACGATTTCCCGGAAGAAGTCACGTCGGAAATGGACGAGCATAAGGTCCTCTGTGTCCACGGACATCGTCAGGACGTCAAATATAGCCTAGATGTCTTGCAACATCATGCGAACGAAAAGCAAGCTGATATCGTTTTGTATGGTCATTCTCATGTTGCGAAGGCGGAGTATCGGGATGGTGTGTTATTCATCAATCCAGGATCGATTCGGATGCCACGCCATCGCCCAGACAAGACGTATGCGATTCTTGAAGTAGAACAAGACCGCTATTCTGTCGATTTTCTTGACATGAACGGGGATCGCGTCAATGCACTTCACCTCGACGGAACATTTTTGTAATAAAATAAATGCAATCTTTGTAATGTGATTGACACGAAAGAATTGTTCTAGTATAGTTTATTCGTGTTGACACGTCCCAATAGCTCAGCAGGATAGAGCAACGGCCTTCTAAGCCGTCGGTCGGGGGTTCGAATCCCTCTTGGGACGCTATAATTAAAATAGAGACTGCCCTTACGAGGGCGGTCTCTTTTTTTTATTTCAATTTTCGTTTATAATTAAGGTATCATGAACTCGAAAGGGATGAAAGCGATGTGGAAGAAAGTTGGTACAGTCCTGTTACTCAGTACGTTTCTTGTAGGGTGTAGTGAGATTTCAAATACAGTTGATGATGCAAAACAACAGGTCAACGATGTGAAAAATAGTGTCGATTATGCTGGAGAACTTCAAGGGATTGCGAAAGATACGGCACAAGTCACGTCAGACTTATCTTCTTCTTTGAATGAAGCGGCTGCGAAAGCACGCGAATCCACGAATCCGGAGCAAGCGCTCGACCAACAAGTCGAAAAGTTAAAGGAAAACGGAACGATTGATCAGTTCAATCAAGAGCTGGACCAAATCGACCAACGATTGGCGGGACTTGAAAATCCACCGCAAGAGTTACAAAATTTAAGTGCAAAGCTCGAGCAGTTCGTGAATCAATCAGAAGATATCACACGACTTCTTGAAACAGACGTCTCTCTCGATACATTAAATCGTCTTGGCATCGAACAAGCAGGGAAATTACAAGAGGCGATCACGAACTGGACATCATTGCTTGATCCATTCACAAACTGAACAGTGAATTAAAAGGAGTGTCGGAAAATGGGGACATCCCGCTGGATGGAACACGAATTAGAAGCGGAACGAGTGCGCATCCTCCGTTTGCCCGCATCTGAACAGGAACGGCTGGTCAAGGAATTAGAGACTGACCAATTGACAGGAGAAGACGTATTATACCGACTCTATGTCATTCAACCGCTATTACTGCATGACCGTGAACGATACGAAACTGTAGCAGAACGTTTTCTTGAAGTCGAGGGTGTGGAGCAAGTGCTCGCACTCTTTCTTTATGAACTCGGAGAACGGTATCCAATGAAGCTCGCTCTACGCTCGGCGTCACCGTATCTGCCGTATGGACTTGCGCTTCGGTTAGACGAGATCAAACAGCGGATGACGGTGCGAGAACAAAAGACGACACCGGTTCAAAAAAACAATGTTACTCAGAGTACTGTAACTTCCGGAACGGCGTTGATGCATGTGTTGCAACATGGAAGCTGGGTCGAACAAATGCGCCATTTGGCTGGTGCTGAATTCGAACGGACACCTGCGCTCTTTGACTACATCACACACAAGTATCTTCGTGCTCAGGATACAGAACATCAAAGCCTACTCGTCATCGATCAGTTATTAGGAAGTGTGATTGAGCATCTGTCCTATCCGGCAGACATTTATGTGCCACATTTAGATGTACACTGGACGATCTCGACGCGTCAAGATTTAGAAGAAGTGCTGATTGCGCATCAACAGGAACAACAAGCGTTACTCGCATCGATGCATACATTAGAAAAAATGGATCCTTTTCGAGCCTTGCTCGTCTTACGTTCGGACCAGTTGATTCATCTTGAAGAACGAGAAGCAATCGGGTCGGATATGGAGAAGTGGCTTCTCGCATGCGAAGAACTAGCCGGTCTGTCGTTTGAAAAAGAAGAGCCGGAACGTGACTTGAGTCCGCTAGCGAAGCGATTATATCAGGGGGTGCATATCCTCTATCCGGAAGTCATCGCATTCGAGCAGATTTACTTCGATTGAGACATCTGGAAACGATTCGTTCAACAGTGGTAATCGTCAGAACGATTGTGCTATAATGTGACTTGTTGTACACACATGTACGCTAATTGACAATTTTGGAGGGACTCAGCATGACTGCAAAATGGGAAAAACAATCAGGTAGCCTCGGCGTCCTCACGTATGAAGCGCCTGCTGAAGCATTTGATAAAGCGGTAGACCAAGCGTTCAAGAAAGTCGTTAAGACTTTGAACACACCAGGTTTCCGTAAAGGAAAAATGCCACGCGCAATGTTCAACAAAATGTACGGTGAAGAAGCACTGTACCAAGATGCACTCGATATCCTTTATAAGGACACAATCGAAGGTGCAGTCGTCGAATCAGGAATCGAGCCAATCGCGCTTGAAAACATCGACGTTGAAACACTCGAAAAAGGCAAGCCAGTCGAATTCAAAATCACGTTCGTCATCGAGCCAGAAGCTACACTCGGTGAGTACAAAGGTCTTGAGTACACAGCAGTTGAAACGAACGTTACTGACGAAGACGTCGACGCTGAACTCAAAACATTGCAAGAACGCGGTGCAGAACTCGTCGTTAAAGAAGATGGCGTCATCGAGAATGGCGATACAGTCGTATTCGACTTCGCAGGTTTCGATGGGGAAAACCAATTCGACGGCGGAACTGCTGAGAACTACTCACTCGTCATCGGTTCTGGAAACTTCATTCCTGGATTCGAAGAGCAAATGATCGGTTTAAAAACTGGCGAGCAAAAAGATCTTGAAGTGACATTCCCAGAGGAATACCACGAAGCATCACTCGCTGGAAAACCAGTTACATTCAAAGTAACAATCCATGAAGTCAAAGCGCAAGAGCTCCCTGAATTGACAGATGAGTTCGCAAAAGAGATGGATGAAGAAGTTTCTTCACTCGACGAGTTGAAAACAAAAATCCGTACGCGTCTCGAAAACACACGCAAACAAGAAGCTGATGCTTCAATGCGCGATGAGTTAGTCGAAGCGGCTACGAAAAACGCGACAGTTGATCTTCCAGAAGTCATGGTCGAAAACGAAGTCGAGCGTATGGTTCAAGAGTTCACACAACGTATTCAATCACAAGGCATCGACCTCAACATGTACTTCCAGTTGACTGGAACGACAGAAGAGGCAATGCGTTCTGAAATGAAAGAGCAAGCGGAAGAGCGCGTTAAGGCACGTCTCGTCCTTAAGCAAATCGTTGCTGACGAAAAAATCGAAGTAACAGATGAGGAAACACAAACTGAACTTCAATCAATGTCAGAACTCTACAACATCCCTGCAGATCAACTTGAAACGATGCTTGCACCACAAGGTGGTCTTGAAACGCTTAAAGGCGATCTTCAATTCCGTAAAGCTATCGATGTTCTCGTCGACAACGCAAAAGCAAAATAAGCCATTTCATGGTTTTCGATCGACTTCAAGCCCAATTTCTGGTCTTGGAGTCGATTTTTTTGTACGATAGGTCAAACAAGGACAAACAATCCTTGGTTCAGGACATCAAACTGTAAATCGTTCGTCCAGGATTTGAAAGACTTTCCTTGTTCATGCTACAATCATAAATAGTAAAACGTGAGACGGGATGCTACAGGCGTCCATACAATTTCCACGTTAAAGGGGTGGACCTTTATGTTTAAATTCAACGAAGAAAAAGGTCAGCTAAAATGTTCTTTCTGTGGAAAGACACAAGAACAAGTACGCAAACTTGTTGCTGGACCTGGCGTTTACATTTGCGACGAGTGTATCGAACTCTGCAATGAAATCGTAGAGGAAGAACTCGGTACAGAAGAAGAAGTCGAGCTGAAGAATGTTCCAAAACCGCATGAAATTCGTACGACACTTGACGATTATGTCATCGGTCAAGAAAAAGCGAAAAAATCGTTATCTGTAGCGATGTATAATCACTACAAACGAATCAATGCTGGTGGTCGCGCAGATGATGTCGAGCTCTCAAAATCAAACATCGTCATGATCGGTCCAACAGGTAGCGGTAAGACACTTCTTGCCCAAACGATGGCACGTATCTTAAACGTACCGTTTGCGATTGCAGATGCAACAAGTTTGACGGAAGCCGGTTATGTCGGTGAAGACGTCGAGAACATCCTGTTGAAACTCATCCAAGCAGCGGACTATGATGTCGAGAAGGCTGAAAAAGGAATCATCTACATTGATGAGATCGATAAGATCGCTCGTAAATCAGAAAATCCGTCAATTACACGTGATGTTTCTGGTGAGGGTGTTCAACAAGCCTTGCTGAAGATTTTGGAAGGAACTGTTGCAAGTGTACCTCCACAAGGTGGACGCAAACATCCGCATCAAGAATTCATCCAAATCGATACGACGAACATCTTGTTCATCGTTGGTGGAGCATTCGATGGTATCGATCAGTCGATCAAACGTCGTCTCGGTAAAAAAGTCATCGGCTTCGGAAACGATTCAGAGAACCGTAACCTCACACAAAAAGAAATTCTAGCAGCCGCATTGCCAGAAGATCTTCAAAAGTTTGGTTTGATTCCTGAGTTCATCGGTCGTTTGCCAGTCATGGCAACACTCGAGCCACTCGATGAAGAGGCACTCGTTCAAATCTTGACGAAACCGAAAAACGCCCTCGTGAAACAATATAAGAAAATGCTTCAACTTGATGATGTCGAACTCGACTTCACGGAAGATGCACTTCTTGAGATTGCGAAGCTCGCAATCGAACGTAAAACAGGTGCGCGTGGTCTTCGTTCAATCATCGAAGAAACTATGCTAGATATCATGTTCGAAATTCCATCGCGTGAAGACATCGCGAAAGTCATCATTACAGCAGAAACGTTGACTGGTAAGCGCGGTCCAACGCTTGAGTTGAAAGATGGTACAATTGAACATGGGAAAGAAAAAGAAACGGCGTAACACCGTGACAAATCGGCTCGGAGGCTACTTGTACGCCTTTCCGAGTCTTTTTGTTTAGGAGGAATTCGAATGAAGAAAAAACAATATCCACTTTTACCGTTACGCGGTGTCGTCGCGTATCCGTTGATCGGATTGACGATTGATGTCGGGCGTCCGGTATCCTTAAAAGCCTTACTTGCATCAAAGGAACACGAGATCGATCTCGTCGTCGTCACGCAACGTGATCCAGAAGCAGAGCCGTCTGTCGACGGGTTGCATCAGGTCGGTACACTTGTTCAAATCGCGAAGATGAGTGAACTTGGGAATGATACAGTTCGTGTCCGCGTTATCGGGAAGGAACGCGTCCGGATTGAAAACGTTGAGGAGACGGACGAAGGATATCAAGCAGTCATCGAACCAATCGAGAAGATGGACATCAAAGGGGCGAAACAAGAAGCGCTCGTTCGTCTAATTAAAGAACAGTTCGGTCAACTCGTCTCTCGTATCAAAGGCATCGGAACAGATGAGCGTCGTCGGTTCGAGACCTATGAACGTCTCGACTCATTGACGGACTATATCACGTCGAAGTTACCGATCGATATCTCGAAGAAACAGGAGTTCCTCGAACAACAGGATCCGGTCGAACGGGGATTGATGTTGCTTGACGTCATGAAACATGAATATGAAGTCGTCGAACTCGAACGTGAGATGCGTGAACGGACGAAGAAGACGATTGAACAATCGCAACGCGAGTATTACTTGCGGGAACAATTGAAGACGATTCAACAAGAACTCGGTGGCGAGTCGGCGTCCGTTGAAAGCGATGCGACGAAATACCGGGAGCAACTGTCCATGCTTGATTTACCGGAAACGACGGTTGCGAACGTCGAGAAGGAAATCAGTCGTTTAGCTGTCGTACCGGCGACAAGTCCGGAACATGGTGTCATCCGCAACTATCTCGAGTGGTTCTTCTCGTTACCGTGGAACGAAGCAACCGATGATTTCTTGAACGTTTCAGCAGCTTCGGAACAGCTCGAAAAGGATCATTACGGTCTAGAAAAGGTCAAAGAACGAATTCTTGAGTATCTCGCTGTTCGTCAATTGACGGATTCGCTACGGGGTCCGATTCTCTGTCTTTCTGGTCCTCCAGGAGTCGGGAAAACGTCGCTTGCTCGCTCCATCGCAACAGCGCTCGAGCGGAAGTTTGTCCGCGTCTCACTTGGTGGCGTGCGCGATGAAGCGGAGATCCGTGGACATCGCCGGACGTATATCGGTGCGATGCCAGGTCGAATCATCCGCGGTTTAAAACAAGCAGGAACGAATAACCCGGTCTTCTTACTGGATGAGATTGATAAGATGTCAAATGACTTCCGTGGTGACCCATCGTCCGCGATGCTTGAAGTTCTTGATCCGGAACAAAACAACAGCTTCTCCGATCACTACATCGAAGAACCGTTCGATTTATCAAATGTCCTCTTCATTGCGACAGCAAATGATGTCTCGAACATCCCAGGACCGTTGCTCGACCGAATGGAACTGATTCAGATTGGTGGCTATACGGAACAAGAGAAGACGGAAATTGCCGTTCGTCATCTATTATCGAAGCAACTTGCTGAACACGGTCTGAAAAAGAGTCAATTGACGGTCAAAGCAGACGCGCTAGAAGAAGTAGTTCGTCGTTATACACGAGAAGCCGGTGTCCGTAATCTTGAACGTGTCCTCGGCTCACTTTGCCGGAAAGCAGCAAAACAAATCGCGATGGGTGAGAAGAAGCGGGTGACGGTGACGAAGCGTAATCTAGATGATTTCCTAGGTAAACCGATCTATCGTTATGGTCAAGGCGAGCTAGAAGATATGATTGGCGCAGTGACTGGTTTAGCGTATACTGCTTTTGGGGGCGATACGTTGACGATCGAAGTCAGTCTTGCTCCGGGTAAAGGGAAACTGCAGTTAACCGGGAAACTCGGTGACGTCATGCAAGAGTCCGCTCAGACTGCGTACAGCTTCGTCCGAGCAAATGCGACGTCCCTTGGCATCGAACCGAACTTCTACGAAACGCAAGACATCCACATCCACGTCCCTGAAGGTGCTGTACCAAAAGATGGTCCATCTGCTGGTATCACACTGGCAACAGCACTGATTTCCGCCTTGACGAAGCGTCCGGTTCGCCGGGACGTCGGGATGACAGGTGAAATCACACTACGTGGACGGGTCTTACCGATCGGTGGACTAAAGGAAAAGTCACTCGCAGCACATCGTGCGGGCTTGACGACCGTTCTTCTACCACAAGATAATACGCGGGACATCGATGATATCCCGGAAAGCGTCCGCGCAGGAATGGAATTCATTCCGGTCGCGACGATGGAGCAAGTGCTCGAACATGCATTAAAAGGAGAGTAACATGAAAATTTATAAAGCTGATTTTATTACGAGTGGCGTAAACCCGGAACATTATCCGGAGCCATTGTTGCCAGAAGTGGCACTCGCAGGGCGATCGAATGTCGGAAAGTCCTCTTTCATCAATAAACTGGTTCAGCGAAAAGCACTCGCGCGGACATCTTCGAAACCAGGTAAAACGCAAACTTTGAACTTCTTTAACATCAATGATGAAGTCATGTTCGTCGATGTACCGGGTTACGGGTATGCGAAAGTCTCGAAGACGGAGCGTGAAGCGTGGGGCAAGATGATGGAGAAGTACTTCACACAACGTGAAATCCTCAAAGGTGTCGTACAGCTCGTCGACATCCGACATGATCCGTCTGCGGATGACGTGACGATGTACGATTTCTTGAAGTATTACGATCTACCGGTCATCGTCGTTGCGACAAAACTCGATAAAATCAAAAAGAGTCAACGTGATAAACATATCGCGGCAATCAAACGTAAATTGCAATTTGATGGTCAAGATACCTTAATTCCTTTCTCATCTGAGACAGGAGAAGGCGTCGATGCCGCATGGGAAGCGATTTATCGTCTTCTGTAAAAAATGAAACGTTTTGTTCTCCTATAATAGGAGAACAAAACGTTTTTTTTATGAGGGTTTAAAGTAATCTAAAAATAGTATCTAATTATTTCCTTACAACATTTTTGATTTCCATTATATGAACATCATTTGATTCACGTTACAATGATAGGAACAAATTGTTCTAGTGGGAGGCTATGCCAATATGAGGCGTTATAAATGGACGTTCGCAATCGTCGTCTTACTCGTTCTGACACCATTTGCCATTTGGTTCTTGAAGCAGGAAAAGACATTAAACATTGCGCTATTTGATTACACGAACGGAACGGAAGAGCGAGAGCATGCCGGAACGACGTGGTTATTGAATCACTTAAAGATCCGAAATATGCAAGGGCAAGATTATACGTATTCGGACTACATCAACCGTTATGATGGTACACAAGGTAAAAAAATGTTACGACAAGCCTCTAAAGCAGATGTGCTGTTGTTTACGGATACGTACGGAAAATCATATGACGTCAACGGGAAAAAAGAACATCGTGGTGGCTTGACGACAGAAGACGTCGAGCTCGCAACTGAAGCGATTTCGCAAGGGAAAACCGTCGTGGCGGAATTTAATACAGCAGCAAGTCCGACGTCAGTCGAGCGGTCCAATGCGTTTCGACAATTATTCGGGACGGCTTGGACAGGATGGATCGGTCGATTTTTCCCAGATTTAACAAAACTGCAAGGTCTTGAGAAAAACGTCGTAGCTCAATTAAAAACACAAGCGAAAGAAAAAGAGTTCAAACTATCAGGTCCGGGTTATGTTTTTATTAATGATTCGACCGAAAAAGCTTTTTTCGTCAATGATGACACTCCTTTACTTTACAAGTGGGATCAAAATAAGGGGAATGCAAAAGATGAGGTCCGTTATAACTACTGGTTCGAGATTCTTGAACTAGATGGCGGGAAACAACAAGCGCATTTCTCTTGGAACCCTTCGAAACAGACACAAGCAATGCTTCGAAAATACCAGTTGCCGCTTGAGTTTCCAGCGTATGTCACGCAAGGAAGTGGTCACTATTTTGCTGGTGATTATACGGACGTCGCGGATATCCCACGTTATTATCGATACAGTGGTCTCGATTGGTTCCGCAAACAGTTCATCCTCGATAGTGCGGAAAGTGAATCGGCGTTCTTCTGGAAGATTTACGCCCCGACGCTGACGCGGATTCTTGAGGATACGAAACGGATCTCGACACAAACTGCGAAGGTCAAACCACTTTCAAAAACGAAGGTCGGTAACCAAGAGTTGCGGACCCGAGCTCGTGAAGGACAGGACACACTTGAGATGTATCAAGATGGTGAATGGAAGCCGTACTTCGTTAAGGGTGTCAACATTGGACTTGGTCGACCAGGTGCATTTCCTGGGGAACATGCCATCAGCCGAAACGAATATGATCGTTGGTTGAAGGAAATCGGAGCGATGGGGGTCAATACGATTCGTGTGTACACGTTGCACCCTCCTGCTTTTTACGATGCATTAAAAGCTTACAACGAACAGGCGAAACAACCGATTTATCTCATGCAAGGCATGTGGGTCGAAGAGAAGCCGTTCGAGGAACTAAAAAATGCATTCGATCCAAAGTTCATGAAGATGACAGATACGGAAGCAAAACGAATGGTTGATGTCATTCATGGAAACGCAGTCGTTAAAGAAGTTGTTGGTCATGCTTCCGGAACATACACTTCAGACGTCTCGCAATACGTTTCAGCATTCGTCTTCGGAATCGAATGGTTACCGGAAGCTGTCGTTGAAACAAATAAAAAGAACAAAGGAACACGTTTCGAAGGACAATACGTAACGACGACGAAAGAAGCGTCTCCTTTCGAATCGTGGTTAGCAGGTCGGATGGATACGGCGACTGCACACGAAATCAAAGAGTACGGCACAACACGACCAATCGGTTCGACGAACTGGCCGACGACGGATCCGTTGAAACACCCAAAAGAGATTGAGGAAGAACAGGACCTCGTTTCCATTGATTTCAATCACTTAAAAGCAACGAAGGATTTCCCGGGTGGCTTGTTCGCGTCTTACCACATCTATCCATACTATCCTTCGTTCATCAAGGAAGAGTACAGTCAAAAAACGGACAAAGGATCTGAATCGTATGCCCGTTACTTGAAGAAGATGAAGGATTATCATGATATGCCGCTACTTGTATCAGAATTCGGAATTCCGAGTTCTCGCGGGAAGACGCACCTCGGACCAAATGGTTTCGATCAAGGGCATGTCAGTGAGAAGAAACAAGGCGAACTCGTCGCACAACTCTATCAAGATATTAAAGACGTCAAAACAGCCGGTGGACTCGTCTTCATCTGGCAAGATGAATGGTTCAAGCGGACGTGGAACACGATGGATTATGATGATGCCAATACGCGTCCCCGTTGGTCGAATGTCCAGACGAGCGAACAACATTTCGGTATGCTTGGTTTCCTACGTTCAGATATCGTCATTGACGGGAAATTGGATGATTGGAAAGGGTATGCACCAGTCGCTGAAAATAAGGATCAAGCGATATATATGACATCCGACGAAGCCTATCTCTATTTGCGTATCGACCGGAAAAAAGCAGAGCCGACGACACTTGCGCTATCGACGAAACCAAACGATGGGAATACGAAAGTCGGTCCGTTGATGCTTGATGAAGGAGCGGAATATCGCCTGACGATCGATCAGAAGGCGCGCATCGATGTCGATGCTCGTTATGATATCTTCCGTTATCACTATGGTCTCAAGATGCCGTTTGAGATGGTAAAACCACCGTCTGATCAAAAAGACAGCGGTAAGTTCGTTCCAATTTATCAAATGCTCGATTATGCAAGACGCGACCCGGTGACGAAAAAAATCGTCAAACCAGCCGTCAAGTGGGACACGGGTGTTCTACATGAAGGAGAACCAGACGATATCTTGACAGATATCTCAGATATCACGAAACCAACCGTAGAGCTCCGTATTCCATGGATGGTCTTGAATATGCGAGACCCTAGTAAACATGAAATCATCGGTGACTTCTGGAAAGATGGATTAGAAGCGAAGATGATTACGGAAGGAATCGAAGTCACAGGTCAAGTCGGTGAGACACGTATCCCTGAAAAAGATCGTGGTTTCTACAACTGGGCAGAGTGGACGAATCCGCAACAGCGAGAAGAACTGAAACCTGTCTATCGGACGATGAAAAAAGCATTCACTGAGGGAGGAAATTAAATGCGACGTGAAGAGATGTGGAAATTAATCAATCAGTCGTTTGAATCAACAAGTCAAGATCGTGAGGTCAGTTCGACGATTGAATGGACGGAAGAAACCGTCCGGCAATCGTCGACGAATACCTTGTTCGTGCACACAGTCGGACAAATGCCGGAGGCGGTCAACGGATTGATTGAAGAGGGATGGTGCGTGCGGACGGACATTTCTTATGCCGATGTCGTTCTCGCAAGCGAACCTGTCATCGAGGAACGAATTCCCGTCGTGTATTTTAATACAGAGACTTCTTTCTATGGTTTAGAAAATGCGCGAGAAATTCTACCGGCGACACTATCGCGGGAGCTTGTCCTTGACCGGCTAGCGCGTTATAAAAAAATCCATCATATCGCGGATGTCGTCGTCGTAACGGAAGATCCGCATATCCGTCGGATGATGGAACGGGAACTGACGGAACGCTTCGAACGGTTCGTAACATTCGAACGAGCAGAGACATTCCTTGACGAGTACGTAGCATCCCGTCCGTACTTACTCGTGTTTACGTCAGCATTACCACGAGCAGATGGGCTGGAATTACTACTGCGAGCAAAACATCAGAGTGTCGCACCGTTCCAATCGATGATGATTTCGATGTACAACCGTGAACGCGATCATGTTCTTGCGATTGACCGAGGTGTTGATTACATTATGACCCTTCCGTTAAAAATCGAAGAATTCCGCGCGTGGATCCGAAAAGTTGAGGATGGCCGATGATGCAGGCGATTCTAGTATTTATCGTTGTACTCGTTTTCTTACAAGGTGGAGCATTGGTCTATCTCGTCGTTCAAAAACGAAAACGTGCCAACCGCGAGCATGCCCGTAGCGATTGGCAACTTGTCTTTCGAGATGACATCTACGACTATGCGACAGGTGAACGTCAGGACATGCCGACGGTTCAAAAAGGAAACGAGGATTTAGCTGAGCTTGAGCTCTTCGCACTGTCTAACTTGACGGCAACACCGGCACATCTCGAACGAGTGCAAGCTTTTGTCGCTGCTAATATGCAAGCCTATTACGAACAACAATTGAAGCATCGCCGGATTGACCGTCGCTTGAACGCTTATGAGGCCGTCTCTCAATTCCGTTTGGTAGCAGTCGCACCGATGATTCATGCGCGTTGGGGAAACACGATTGAAAAAGAAGAGAGCGATGTCATCGTTCGGACCCTCGTCTCACTATCACCGCAAGATGCGATCGCCATCGCCAAGCAAGAAAATGGGATTAGTTTCTTCGGTGCGATTCTTGCGGTCGGTCGTAGTCAAGACTTAGAGGAATGGGTGGCTGCGTTTGAAGAATTGACACTGTCCTTTAAGTTACCGATCCTTCAGTTGATCTTTGATCGCGATGAGACACGTTATATCGCACTCGTTCGTGACAAGACGACAGATGAAAATCCAGAAATCCGAAAACGTGCCCTTCGTGCGCTCACGCGAATCGGGCTTGAGGAGGACTGGAAGTTATATGTGCCTTACTTGGAAGAAGAATCAAGTTGGGTTGAGCAAATGCTTGCCCTTCGTTTCCTAGAACATGTCGTTCCAGCCGATGCGATACCAGCGATCTTACCGTTTGTCGGTAGTCGATCGTGGTGGGTCCGGACGGCTGCCTTTGATGCGCTGCTTGCTTGTGGCGGGATCGAACAATTGGCAAAGGTATCAAGTACACACCCCGACCGCTATGCGCGTCAAAAAGCTACAGAACGGTTGGCAAAGGAGATGAAACATCATGTCGTCTGAGACAATCCAAGCCATTATTGAAGTCCTTTCATGGACAGTGTTGATTTATATGTTACTCGTCATCGTGTTCTATTCGATGCTTTACCTGATTTCAGCTCAAATGGTGCGACGGCAACGCTTCCGTCGGAAAGAGAGCACTTACTTGCCACTGATGCGCTCTCTCTATACACGGCCGGTCAGTATCCTTGTACCAGCGTACAATGAGGAATATACGATCGTCTCGAGTGTCCAAGCTTTGCTAGCACTTGACTATCCGGAGCATGAAGTCATCGTCATCAATGATGGTTCAAAGGACGGAACGATGGACGAATTGTTCCGATCGTATGAGCTGGAGAAGGAAATCCGCTATCCGAGGATTCTAATTGGTTCGAAGCCGGTCAAACAAGTCTACCGTTCGCGGATCGATAGTCGTTTGATCGTTATCGATAAAGAGAATGGTGGAAAGGCGGATGCCTTGAATGCCGGTATCGACCATTCCAGTTATCCGTATTTCTGCTCGCTTGACGCGGATTCGATTTTAGAGCGGGATGCCCTATTAAAAGTCATGAAACCGATCGTCGAGTCCGACGAAGAGGTCGTCGCGACATGCGGTTCAATCTTCCTCGTCAATGGCTGTACGATTGAAGGTGGTGAAATCGTCGAGATTCGGACACCAAAACAACGGATCGTCTTGATGCAGATGATTGAATATTTCCGAGCATTCTTATTTGGTCGCCTTGGACTTAGCCGTTTCAACATCTTATTGATTGTCTCTGGTGCGTTCGGTCTGTTCCAAAAGAACATCGTTGTCCAGGCAGGTGGATATAAGGAAGGACTTGTCGGTGAGGATATGGAACTTGTCGTTCGTTTGCACCGATACATGAAGGAAAATAAACTCGATAAACGCATCGAGTACGTTCCGGCACCAGTCTGTTGGACGCAAGCTCCGGAGTCAATGGAAGTGTTGCGGTCGCAACGGACACGTTGGCACCGTGGGCTAGCTGAGACACTCTGGACCCATAAGCGCATGATCGGTAATCCGAAGTATGGTTCTGTTGGTGGCGTTTCGATGCTATATTTCTTTTTGATTGAATTACTCGGACCTATCGTTGAACTGATCGGATATTTCATCATTCCGCTCAACCTGCTCGTCGGGACGCTTAACTTTGAATTTGGTATCGTCTTATTGGTCGTCGCTTTACTCTATGGTTCCTTATTATCAGCAGGTGCCGTATTATTGGAAGAGTGGACGATGCACCGATTCAAGAACGTCAAAGAATTGATTCGGTTGTATTTATGGTCCTTGACCGAGTCGTTCTGGTACCGTCCGATTTTAGTCTTCTTCAAACTAGGTGGATTGATTCAATTCTTGACTGGTCGAGGAAACTGGGGACAGATGGAGCGCCAACGCCTCGAAGACGTCACCGAGGAAAAAGTCGGCTGACGAATAGGTATGAGGAGGATATGCTAGGTGGATTTGTTACGAAACAAATGGTTTAAAGCATTAATTTGGGTATTAGTGATTTTTCTTGTCATCTGGGTCGGTACAAAGATCTCATTTTTATTCCAGCCGATAAAAGTCATGCTGGCATTGATCTTCCCACCGCTCATTATTGCGGGTATTTTCTATTACTTCACGCTTGGGATCGTAGATGCGTTGCAAAAACGAGTCAAGAAACGTGGTCTTGCCGTGTTGATCGTTTTACTTGGTTTCATCACGATCCTGACGATCGCCGTCGCTTCAATCGGACCGATCTTAGTTGAGCAGGTGACCGATTTTGCAACGAGCATTCCGACGCTCGTCATCGAATTGCGTGATCAAACGTTAAATTTACGCGATCAGCTGATGGACAATCGTTTTATCTCGACCTGGGTACATGAGAATACAGATTTNNGGACGAATGAAGCAACATCGTATGTCGGTACCGTCTTCAAGTCCGTCTCAACGTCCGTTGGAACGATTTTCGGTGTCATCTCTTCGACGGTCTTAATCATCGTCTTAGTGCCGTTCATCTTAGTGTATATGTTGCTTGACGGGTATAAATTCCCTGACTCCGTCGTGAAATTGTTACCGCGTAGCTACGAAACGGAAACGCGTAAAATTCTGCACGACATGCACGTGACAGTGAAGCATTACGTCAACGGACAGGTCATCGTCTCAATCTGCGTCGGTGTGATGTCCTTGATCGGCTTTTTCATTGCTGACATTCAATATGCGTTATTACTTGCTTTATTCTGTACGGTGACGAACATCATCCCGTATCTTGGACCTTACATCGGTGCCGTCCCGGCAGTCATTGTCGGATTCATTGATGATCCGATCAAAGCGGTCTATGCGATCATCACGATCGTCGTCGCGCAACAAATCGAATCGAACTTGATTTCTCCTTACGTTCAAGGAAAAACACTCAAGGTCCATCCCTTGACGATCATCATCGTTTTGCTCGTTGCCGGGAAAATCGGTGGCATCATCGGTGTCATCTTGGCAGTTCCGACCTATGCGGTCTCAAAAGTCGTCATTCAGAACATCGCTCGGATTTATCGTTTACGTCAGCAACGTCTCGACGTACCGGACGTGACGGTATCACCTGAATCGTTGAAGTAAAGTGTAACCCTCTGCTCTTTTTAGGAGCAGAGGGTTTGTGATTTTTACGGGAGAGGGATAAGGTAGAAGAAGAGAAAAAATGAAGAAGATTTCACAACTTCGACTCATTTTAGTTTATAAATTGATTGGAATCTTTTTTATAATGGTTATAATGTAGGATAGAGAACGAAAAGATAGATCGGAACGAAATCTTTGGACGTAAGGGGTAGAGCGCATGCATATCGTAGTGGTCGGCTTGAATAACAAAACAGCGCCTGTATCAATACGCGAACAAGTCTCATTTGGGGAGCATGAGATGAAGGGAGCGGTCGTCGCATTGCGCGATGAAAAAAGTATCTTTGAAAGTGTCATCGTCTCGACATGTAACCGGACGGAACTGTACGTCGTGACGGATCAGCCACATACAGGACGGTATTATACAAAACGTTTCCTTGCAAACTGGTTTGGTTTGACGATGGAAGAGCTCGAGCCGTATCTCTTCATCCATGAAGGATTCGATGCGATGAAACATCTGTTCCGCGTGACAAGTGGTCTTGATTCAATGATCGTCGGTGAAACGCAAATACTTGGTCAGGTCAAGACAAGCTTCTTCATGGCACAGAAGCTTGAAACGACAGGAACGGTCTTTAACAAACTCTTCAAAGAAGCGGTCACGCTCGCCAAACGGGCTCACGCAGAAACTGGAATCGGTGAAAATGCCGTTTCTGTCAGTGCTGCTGCCGTCACGCTTGCCGAACAGTTACTCGGATCGCTTGAAGATAAATCGATTGTCGTCATCGGTGCGGGAGAAACTGGCGAATTGACGACGCTCAACTTATATGAAGCAGGAGCTCGTGACATCACGGTCTTTAACCGGACGCTCGCCAAAGCAGAAGAGGTCGCGAATCGGTTCGAAGGATCAGCGCATTCGATTAATGAAATGCAGTGCGGTTTGCTTCGGGCAGACATCGTCATCTCTTCAACAGGTGCAAAACGTGCCATCATCAAACGGGAAGACATCGCAGCAGCACAGCTGTTCCGTCACGATCGTCCATTCTTGTTGATTGACATCGCAGTACCGCGCGACATCGAACCGACCGTTGGTGACTTGCCAGGCGTTCATTTATATGATGTCGATGATCTGACATCGATCGTCCAGCAAAACATGGCGGAACGGATGAAGGAAGCGGCGAAAATCGAACAACGAATCGAAGCGGCAATCGCTGAGTTCGAAGGGTGGATGACGACACTTGGTGTCGTGCCGATCATCACGGAATTACGAGACCAAGCATTGCGGATTCAACAAGAGACAATGCAAAGCTTGGAACGGAAATTACCGGAGATGTCAAAACGTGAAAAAACCGTCATTGGTAAACACATGAAATCCATCATCAATCAATTGTTGCGTGAACCGCTATCTTACATCAAAGATGCGGCAGCGAAACCGGATGCTGATGAGCGGATTGCGCAGTTCATGGATACGTTCGCATTAAACGAAGACTTGTTTGATGGGCTCGAAGATGAAATCGTGACGTCAGAAGAGACGACACCTTCAGCAAAAGCTGTGAACCGGTGAACAAAGTACGATTTGTGTTACAATAGAAAATGCATGGGGCGGACTTGTGCCGCCCCTTTATCATTGTACAGGGGGATTTTAGCATGCGAAAAATCATTGTTGGATCGCGAAGCTCGAAGCTAGCGATGACACAGACGAAATGGGTCATTGACCAGTTGAAACAAGCCGGCGCGCCGTATGAGTTCGAAATCAAGAACATCATCACAAAAGGAGACCGCATTTTGGATGTGACGCTCTCAAAAGTCGGTGGTAAAGGGTTATTCGTAAAAGAGATCGAACAGCAGATGATTGACGAAGAAATCGATTTTGCTGTTCACAGCATGAAGGATTTACCGTCTGAACTACCGGATGGTCTCATCATCGGTGCCACACCGGCACGTGTCGATGCGCGTGATGCCTTGATCACGAAAACAGGAGAAGGTCTTGCTTCCTTGCCAGAAGGTGCGGTTGTCGGCACGAGCAGCTTACGTCGTGGATCACAATTGCTAAAACTCCGCCCTGATTTAAAAATCGAATCGATTCGCGGGAACATCGATACACGACTTGATAAATTAAAAAATGGTCCGTTTGACGGGATTCTGCTTGCAGCAGCTGGTTTAAAACGGATGGGTTGGTCTGAAGATGTCGTATCGGAATATCTTTCAACAGAAGACATGATTCCAGCTGTCGGTCAAGGAATCCTCGGTATCGAATGTCGCGAACATGATCAAGAAGTACGTGATCTCCTGCACCTGATCCATGATCAGATGACAGAAAAAGTGGCATACGCAGAACGCGCTTTCCTAGCAGCCATCGAAGGTAGCTGTCACGTTCCTGTTGGTGGATTCGCGACGATTAACGAAGACATGTCAACGACACTTGTCGGATTCATCGGATCCGTCGATGGGGAGCAAATTCTAATCGAACGCGAATCAGGTCTTGACCCGATGCATCTCGGTCAAGACGTTGCCGAACGTCTGCTTGCTTCGGGCGGTCGTGAGATTCTCGCAACACTTCCGGATGACTTGTAAGCAGGTATTGTTCACGGGAAGTCGACCACCGACGAACGAGCAGATGGCGCGACTGCGTGACGTCGCAATCGAGTCAGTGCATTATCCGGTCATTGAAACGCGACCTGTTTCGTTTACGTTGCCGAAGGGAATTGATTGGCTCATCGTGACGAGTCCGAATGGCGTCCACCGGGTTGCTGATGCATTGCCTGAATTAGCAGAAACGCGTATCGCGGTCGTTGGACGAAAGACAGCAGATGCACTTGCGAAGTATGGTCGAACAGCCGACTTTTGTCCGTCAACCTTTACAGGAGACGCACTCGTCGCGGAACTGGGACCACACTTGTCTGACGGCGATCATATCGTTTTTGCGCGAGGGAACCGATCGCGGCAAGCACCGGTCGATCAGTTACGAAAACTGAATCGATATACGATCGAGGATATCATCACCTATGAAACCGTCACCCGTCGACTACCTGAAGCTCTTATCAGAAATGCCACCTATATTGGACTGCAGAGTCCTTCCGCTGTCGAAGCGATTGCTCCGCTAGACCTGAAGACGACCTTCATCGTCATCGGGACGATCACGGAGCAAGCAGCAAAAGCAGCCGGACTTCAACCGATTCATGTCGCCCGTGAATTCACGGTGGACGGCATGATTGATCGTATCATTGAGGAGGAATCAGCATGAACACATTAGAATACGCACGTCACCGTCGTTTACGTCATACCGCATCACTCCGGTCACTCGTCCGCGAGAACCAGTTGCATAAATCGGATTTGATTTATCCGATTTTCGTTGCTGAAGGCGAAGATATCAAACGCGAAGTCAGTTCGATGCCAGGCGTCTTCAACTTATCACTCGATCATCTGACGGCTGAGATTGAAGAAGTCGTCGCACTCGGAATCGAATCCGTCATCTTATTCGGTGTCCCGCACGACCACTTAAAAGACGAGCAAGGATCAGGTGCGTTTCACGATCACGGGATCGTTCAAGAGGCAACACGTCTCGTCAAAAAAGTTGCTCCGCAGCTAACGGTCATTGCCGACACATGCTTATGTGAATATACGTCGACAGGTCACTGTGGAATCGTCGCGGACGGAACGGTCGATAATGATGCGTCATTACCGCTTCACGTCAAAACAGCCATCTCACAAGCTCAGGCGGGTGCCGATGTCATCGCTCCATCATCAATGATGGACGGATTCGTCGCAGCGATTCGTCAAGGGTTGGACGAGAACGGCTTCAGCCATATTCCGGTCATGAGCTATGGCGTTAAATATGCATCTGCTTATTACGGTCCATTCCGTGACGCGGCAAACTCGGCACCAGGAGAAGGCGACCGGAAAGGCTACCAAATGGACCCAGCAAACCGTCGCGAAGCGTTCCGAGAAGCAACAGCGGACGTCGATCAAGGAGCTGACTTCATGATCGTCAAACCTGCGCTTGCGTTCATGGACATCATTCGTGATGTGCGCGAGCGGATTGATCTACCAATCGTTGCGTATAACGTATCGGGTGAGTATGCGATGGTCAAAGCTGCAGCCCTGAACGGCTGGATCGACGAAGAACGAATCGTCCTTGAGACGATGCTTGGCTTTAAACGAGCAGGAGCTGATTTAATTATCACCTATTTCGCAAAAGACATTTGTCGTTACCTGGAGGGGTCGAAATGAGCTTAATTAACCAGAACTCAAAATCAAAAGAAGCGTTCGAGCGGGCACTCCCGCTCATGCCGGGTGGTGTCAACAGCCCAGTCCGTGCTTATAAATCAGTCGGGATGACACCAATTTTCGCAGATCATGCGAAAGGATCAAAGCTCTATGATATCGACGGAAAAGAGTATATCGATTACGTCCTGTCATGGGGACCGATGATTCTCGGTCATGCCGATCCAATCGTCACATCAGCGATTCAAGAACAAGCGACGCGTGGCTGGAGTTACGGGACACCAACAGAAATCGAATCAGCGATGGCGGAAGTCGTCATCAGTCGTGTACCGTCGGTCGAAGTCGTCCGGATGGTCAATTCGGGTACAGAAGCGACGATGGCTGCCCTTCGTCTCGCACGCGGCTATACAGGTCGGACAAAAATCTTGAAGTTCGAAGGCTGTTACCACGGTCATGGGGACTCACTCTTGATTAAAGCAGGTTCAGGTGTCGCGACACTTGGACTACCGGATTCACCAGGCGTTCCAGCGCAAATTGCGAGCATGACACTGACGGTTCCTTACAACGATTTGGATGCTGTCCGGATCGCGTTTGAAAAACACGGCGACGATATCGCTGGTGTCATCGTCGAACCGGCTGCTGGGAACATGGGCTTCGTGCCACCAGAACCAGGATTCCTTGAAGGCTTACGGGAAATCACATCAGAAAACGGTGCGTTATTGATTTTTGACGAAGTCATGACCGGTTTCCGTGTCGGATTCCACTGTGCGCAAGGACACTTCGGTGTCACGCCGGATATCACGTGTCTCGGTAAAGTCATCGGCGGCGGAATGCCAGTCGGTGCTTATGGCGGACGTCGTGACATCATGGAACAGATCGCACCACAAGGTCCAATTTATCAAGCAGGTACGTTATCCGGGAACCCACTTGCGATGGCAGCGGGTCTAGCGACACTGACGCAATTGAAACCCGAGCACTATGAAGAGTTCGACCGGAAAGCGAGCCGTCTGTCTGAAGGCTACCTGAATGCTGCGGCGAAATATAACATTCCGCTGACGACGAACCGTGCGGGTGCGATGTTTGGTGTCTTCTTCACGGATGAACGTGTCACGAACTTCGAAAAAGCGAAAACATCGAACCTTGAGATGTTCCGTTCGTATTATCAAAAGATGGCGGCGCGTGGTGTCTTCTTACCACCATCACAATTCGAAGGTCTCTTCCTCTCGATTGCCCATACGGACGAAGATATCGAACAGACGATTGAAGCCGTCGAATTGACGTTCAAGGAACTCCAAGTTGAGTTCGATCGTTAAGCAGTTCTTGACGATTGCTTGAACTCTCGGCTAAAATGAATAAAGAAGAAAATGGCAACAGCGATGACGGGAAGAGTAATCCTGTATTCGTACCGGCGTAGAGAACACATCCTTGGCTGAAAGATGTGACGGACGAACAGGAGGAAGGTCACCCCACGAGCTGGTATCGTGAGTCTTACGAGCGATATCCGTCCTCCACACGTTACGTGGCTCGAGGGCATCCGATGTTGGATGAACTAAGGTGGTACCGCGGAAAAAAGCAACGGCTTTCTTTCGTCCTTAGCATAGGACGAGAGAAGCCGTTTTTATTATGGACAAAAAGGGAGCGATCAGGATGCAGGAATTATCAATGCCAACGAAATATGATCCGCAGGCAACGGAAGAAAAATGGCACGACTTTTGGTTAAAGGGAGAGTACTTTAAAGCTGATCAAGATCCGGAGAAAGAGCCGTACACGATCGTCATTCCACCACCGAACGTCACAGGTAAATTACACCTTGGTCACGCTTGGGACACAACATTACAAGATATGCTGACGCGGATGAAACGGATGCAAGGGTTCGACGTCCTGTATCTACCGGGAATGGACCATGCTGGTATTGCGACGCAAGCAAAAGTCGAACAAAAACTGCGAGCAGAAGGGAAATCACGTCTTGAAATGGGTCGTGAGAAATTCCTCGAGCAATCTTGGGCATGGAAAGAAGAGTATGCGTCAACGATCCGTGCACAATGGGCAAAACTCGGTCTTGGACTCGATTACTCGCGTGAACGCTTCACGCTCGACGAAGGGTTGTCGGAAGCAGTTCAAGAAGTCTTCGTTAAACTTTACGAAAAAGGCTTGATCTATCGTGGCGAATACATCGTTAACTGGGACCCAGCGACGAAAACAGCGATCTCGGATATCGAAGTCATCTACAAGGATATCGAAGGGGCGTTTTACCACCTCAGCTATCCACTGACGGACGGTTCAGGTCATGTTGAACTAGCGACGACACGTCCTGAGACGATGCTTGGTGATACAGCGATTGCCGTGAACCCGAAGGATGAGCGTTACGCTCACCTCGTCGGAAAAACGATCACGTTACCAATTGTTGGTCGCGAGATTCCGATTGTTGCGGATGAATATGTCGACATGGAGTTCGGTACAGGTGTCGTGAAGATTACACCTGCACACGACCCGAACGACTTCGAAGTCGGTAACCGCCACGAATTACCACGTGTCCTCGTCATGAATGAAGATGGAACGATGAACGAGAATGCAGGTAAATACGAAGGCATGGATCGTTTCGAATGCCGGAAACAAATCGTTGAAGATTTAAAAGCAGAAGGTGTTCTAATCAAGATCGAACCACACTTGCACTCTGTTGGTCACTCGGAACGTTCAGATGCAATCGTCGAGCCGTATCTCTCATTACAATGGTTCGTCAAAATGGAACCACTCGCGCAAAAAGCACTCGAGGAACAACAAGGACCAGACAAGGTCAACTTCGTTCCACAACGCTTTGAAAACACATATGTACGCTGGATGGAAAATATCCGTGACTGGTGTGTCAGCCGTCAACTATGGTGGGGACATCGCATTCCGGCTTGGTACCATAAAGAAACAGGCGAAGTATACGTTGGCAAGGAAGCACCAGCAGACCTCGAGAACTGGGAGCAAGACAACGATGTTCTCGATACATGGTTCTCTTCAGCCCTTTGGCCGTTCTCAACAATGGGTTGGCCGAATACGGACGCCGCGGATTATCAGAAATACTTCCCGACATCGACACTGGTTACAGGGTATGACATCATCGCGTTCTGGGTATCACGGATGATCTTCCAATCGTATGAATTCACGGGACAACGTCCATTCCAAGACGTCTTGATCCACGGATTGATTCGTGATTCGGAAGGACGCAAGATGTCGAAATCCCTCGGAAATGGGATTGATCCGATGGATGTCATCGAAAAATACGGTGCTGATTCACTGCGTTGGTTCTTAACGACTGGATCGACACCAGGCAACGACCTCCGCTTCTACTGGGAAAAGATCGAAGCAACGTGGAACTTCTCGAACAAACTATGGAACGCAAGCCGTTTTGCCTTGATGAACATGGACGATCTAACGTTTGATCAGATTGATTTGACAGGCGAAAAATCACTCGCAGATAAGTGGATCCTGACACGTTTACAGACAACGATTGATGACGTGACACGTCTATCGGATAAATATGAGTTTGGTGAAGCAGGACGTATTCTCTATCACTTCATCTGGGAAGACTTCTGTAACTGGTATATCGAGATGGCGAAGTTGCCGCTCAACGGAGAAGACGAAGCAGCGAAACAAACGACGCGTTCGGTTCTTGCCTATACACTCGACCGGATCATGCGCTTGATGCATCCGTTCATGCCGTTCATCACGGAAGAAATCTGGCAACATTTACCGCATGAAGGTGAGACGATCACACGTGCCGCATGGCCGACACGCGAGGCGTCACTCGACTTCCCGGAAGCTGTTCCAGCATTTGAAGCGGTTCAGAACGTCATCCGTTCGGTTCGTAACATCCGCGCGGAAGTGAACGCACCGATGTCGAAACAGATCCAACTATTCATCTCGACGAATGACGCACGTGTTCAAGACGACTTGTCGTCAAACAGCTCGTACTTGCAAAAGTTCACGAACGCGTCTGAACTCCGGATTGAAGAGCAAATGCCAGCGCCAGAAAAAGCGATGAGTGCGATCGTAACGGGAGCAGAATTGTTCATCCCGCTCGCAGACTTGATCAACATCGAGGAAGAAATCGCGCGCTTGAATAAAGAACTCGTTAAGTATACGAAAGAAGTCGAACGGGTCGAGAAAAAACTCAACAACCCTGGCTTCGTCGGCAAAGCACCAGCACATGTCATTGATGAAGAAAAAGCGAAAGCACTTGATTATACGGAAAAACGTCAAGCTGTCGAAGCACGCATCAACGAACTCTCACACTAATTACAGCAGTGGCTCAAGTCTCCTTGAGCCACTTTTTTTAAAGGAGCGAACAGCATGAGGACGCGAGAAGATGTATTGGATTGGTTATCGAGCTTACTAGCATTCGGCGTCAAACCAGGTCTTGAAAGGATGCAGGCGATGTTACTGGAATTACAGATTGACCCGGACGCGATTCCGACGATTCATGTCGCCGGAACGAACGGAAAAGGATCGACGGTCGCGTTCTTGCGTGAGATGGGGGTTGCGGAAGGATTACAAATCGGGACATTCACGTCACCGTACATCATTCAGTTTGAGGAACGGATCATGTTGAATGGGGTACCGATCGCAGAAGACGACCTCGTTGCAGCTGCAATTGCTGTTCAGACTGCTATAAAGCACATCGATCCGGCACTCGGTACAGTCACTGAGTTCGAAGCATTGACGGGACTTGCTTTCTATTATTTTGATCAGATCCGTCCGGATTTCGTCATCTATGAGGTCGGTCTCGGTGGACTGTATGACTCAACGAACGTCTTCAAAAAGCCGGTCGCAGCAATCATCACGTCAATCGGTCACGATCATCAAGCGATTCTCGGAGATACGCTCCAAGAGATCGCCTTACAGAAGTTCGGCATCATCAAACAAGGGACACCGGTCATCGCCGGAAAACTGCAAGAAGAACTGACGGTGCCGTTGATGGCATATTGCGGTGACCGGAATGCGACATTGAAATGGAGCCAGGAAGCAATCATCCGTTACCGGTTAAAGGAAACCGGGACCTGGGCGACGTACGACGGGATTCCAGAGACCCGCTTAGGTCTTGAAGGCCATCATCAAGTTCATAATGCGGCGAACGCCGTCATTTGTGCGCGACGTCTCGGATGGTCGAAAGCGGCGATCCGAAAAGGGCTACGAGAAGCGAAACATCCAGGTCGATTTGAAACCATCTCACGCAAACCACGAATCATTCTCGATGGTGCGCATAATCCGGAAGGCATCACGGCACTCGTTGAACGGTTAAAGGAAGAATCAAAACCTGTGACGTTGCTCTGTTCGATTTTGCGTGACAAAGACCGGTCGGCGATGCTTGCTCAGCTAAGCAATGTTACACCAGATATTTACGAGACGACATTCGATTTCCCGCGAGCAAGGACACTCGATGAGTTAAAACAAGACGGGGCTAATGTAACGACGGTCGAAGAGTTCTTCGATCAATTAGAGATGGACCGGACATACGTCGTGACGGGATCACTTTATTTCATCAGTGAAGTGCGTCATTATTACGCTTCCGTTTTTACAAAATAGGGAAAATCCTGATTCTCTCGTTATAATGAAATGGGGGAGTATAGTCCCATATTTCAATGATACGATGAGGAGACGATAAATGATGAAACAGTGGGTCCGTCTAGCCTTAGCTACCTTACTGATTTTTTCAAGTTTTACGTATATACAGGAGCCACATTCAAAAGCCGCAACGGGTGAAAAGTTTAAGATTTTAGAGATTCGTGATGAATGGTCAACGACGAATCGGATTGATCCGGGAACCAAAATCACTTCGTTATTGACCGGACTTGATTCAGCGCGTTTTGATGTTAAGAAGATGACCGTCAAGGAACTTAACGCCTCACGTTTTCCGTTAGATGGAGCGTTTGATGCAATCGTTTTTGATCCTTCAATCAATAGTAATGATCAGGAGAAATATTCGATTAAATTATCTGAGTTTGATAAAAGAAATCATAATACAAGTAAAATCGAAAATGATATTACACGACTAAAAAGTAATGAAATCCTCAATGCATATGTTCGAAAAGGACTACCAGTGTATCTGCATAAAGATATCTTCACGCATGATCAAAGTAATTTCTCAAAGGTCTTGAAGAACTATGTGTCGACGCAAGCAACTGTTTCTTACGAAAATATCAATGATGTCATTAACTCATTGAAGCAAAAAATCAATGTGCGTCCCCGTATCTCGAATGTGACAGTAAAACAAGCAGGTAACACATTGTCGTCTATCGGTTCGATAGCGGTTCCGAATCGACCAATTGAGTTTAGTTATACTCTTGATCAGTCGATAACTGATACTACAGCGACACTTTATATCGATTTTGACAGTAATGATCAGTTCGATGAATCAGAAAAAGTTGATGAATTACCAGCCGCAGCTAACGGGAAACTTACCTATACATTTGACGTTCCGAGTTATACAGGACCACGACAGTGGATGATTCGAATCAATAAAAGCAATGGATTGTCAGACTATAAGACAGGTAGTTTTTTAATGAAAGATCAATTAGCTGAAGCAAAGGTACTTCAGGTTCTTGGAACGAGAGGAACTGGTTCTCTTCTAGATAATCTAAAAGGAGAAAATTTAAGTAAAAATGATTTTTATAATTTTAATTTAAATGTCATAGATTCAGCTAAATTTTCGAGTGAAGTAACTTCAAAAGATTTAAATGCTTCATATGATATGTTGATTTTCGGATTCCAAGATTCTTATGGTACTGCTAGTCTTACTGACCTGGCATTTGATAAAGTTAAGTCATTTACGAATACGGGACAGGGACTCATGTTGACACACGATACCATCTTTAGATCAAATGTAAAAAATGCGCCAACTCGCTGGGAAGCAGACTACGCTACAGCATCGGGTCAAACCTACTATACAAATATGGGGTTTGCAGCACCTAAAAAATCCACGAAAGCCATTCGACAAAATGAAGGGCAAATGACATCATTTCCTTTTGCGTTAGACAATGAGATTTCGATTGCGCAAACACACAATCAATATTTTGCTCTTGATTTAGAACAACCGGATTTAATACCTTGGTATAATATCAAGGAAACAGAAGCAGATACGGAGACTGGTAGGACGGTAGGAGATGCTCGAAATCACTACTATATGTACACCAAGGGAAACATCACATATTCAGGTGCTGGACATACCTCTTCTTTTACAAATGTAGGGGAGCAGAATCTATTTACCAACACGATGTATCGTGCCTTTATCGGTGCGAATCATAAACCTTTAATCAAAAGTCTTTTACCATATGACAAATCAAGTTATCTTGAAAATGAGCCTTTAGCAATCTCATACCAAATAAACGACTACGATCTACAAGATCGTGAGTTGAAGACGCGCATCTATATTGATGATGAGAAAGTGTTTGAAAACAATAAGTTGAAAAACAACTCATTCGTAAGTCAATCGTTTGAATCGAAACTTAAAGGAAAAACGAGCGTGACGATCCGAATTGAAGCAGAAGATCAACGGGGAGCAAAAACGATTGAGACACGGACCATCCAAGTCGTGCGTCCGGCTGCATCCGCACCATTCGTCCTGTCCCGTTCGATTGATCCAGCAACGATTCCAAAAGGGGAAACAGCCGATATCACCTATACCGTCAAAATGTCTCCGATGATGCAAAAGGATGCCATCGGAAACAATGGATACATCATGGGTCAGTTCTCGGTGACGATGGAAAATATTCTGTTCAACGAACAATTCCCGAGTAACCTTGAAATCTTATCGGCGACGGGGCTGACTGGGACGAATATTACCGGTCAGACGATCAAAGGAAATCTTCCGGACATCGAATATGATGAGGCAATTGAAGGCGTT
The DNA here is from genome assembly GCF_002440475.1 of Exiguobacterium sp. UBA6282. NCBI lineage: Bacteria > Bacillati > Bacillota > Bacilli > Caryophanales > Exiguobacterium > Exiguobacterium sp. UBA6282. The sequence goes on from NZ_DJUM01000004.1 coordinate 33,119, forward strand.
CATAAAGGGGAATGGATCGCGAATCAATCGGAAGTGACGTTTACTGTCAAAGTACGTGCGAAAGATGCCGCAGGAGTTCATTTACTTGATAAAAAAGACAACACGTTGACATCAATAAAAAATATATATCGTGATAAAAAGAATGGGAAAGATAAATCGACGACCGTCGCAAATGATCCACAGGCTTTTCCGACGATTGGTTATGCACTGACACCATCCTTTGCGACAAGTGTGAAGATTCCCTCCGTTAAGATGGATATCACGACACCATCTTATAAAGTCTTGCCAGAAATTAATCCTTCAGGCAGTCAATATGGCGCATTAAAATGGTCGATTGTGGATTCGGAAATCGCATCGATTGATGAAGCTGGTGTCATCAAACCGAAAAAAGTCGGGACGACACAGATTAAACTCATCGTACCAGTCGGAAACGGAAAAGAGTTGACAGCGACTTCAGAACTCGTCATCAATGATGTATTTGGAGGATTAACCGTTCAAAATATACCGGATACATTATATGTGGGAGAGACAAAATCAATGTCCGGAATTGCTTCGATGGTATCGGGACGAAACACACCGATTCAATGGATCGTAATGAACGATTCTCGTGTGACGACGAATGGCTTAACTAAAAATACGTTGGAGCTGACAGGAAAGACGCCAGGAATGGTCACGGTTAAAGCGGTTGTACCTGCAACAGCCGGAAGCTCAACTTATCTTGCTCAGTCACAAGAGTACACGATCCAAGTCAAGTTACCGGAACTATCGGTCTCCCCAAATAATCTGGAACTGTGGGTCGGATCAAATCAAGACGTGACAGCGACGTTTAAACCAAGCTATCTATTACCATTTACGACTTCGACTGTAAGTGGTGCGATTGAGTTGAAACAGACGGCGTCAGGTTATACGATCACAGGTAAATCCGGTACACCAAATGGACCGGTCGAAGCGTTACTCACATTGACAGATTTCCCGGATACAGTCGCGAAGACGCTCGTACGGGTACGCGAGAATCCAATCAATCTGACAGCTGATGATATCGCGATGACGATGAAAGATGATAAGAAATCACCGGTTCTGCGCTGGTTCCCAGTGACGGCGACGGAGCGATTCTATCGCTTGGAAGTCCTTCAAGGTAAGGAATACGTCAAAATTGATGCAACAGGGCAAGCATTGCAACCGTTGCGTCCAGGTGTGGCACGTATCAAGGTAACGGCATTAAAAGAGAATAAAGAGGTGCTCGAAGTCGTGAAAGATAATCAAAAAACACCACTAACGACGACATTTAAGGTAACAATTGGTTCTGAATCAGGAACATCAGACTTGGATGGAGATGTTTACTAAGAAGTGGGGACGCGAGATATGAAACGCAAACGAATCATTGCCGTCCTCTTGATTTTAATTATCATTGGAATCGGGGGGGCGGTATACGTCATAAAAGCGAATCAACACGCAGCACTTGAACAAGGACTACGTTCGGAAAAGCCAGAACGACTTGCTACAGCGTTAAAGGATGCCTCTTTATCGACAAAGGAGAAAAATCATTACATTCGTCGATTCCAAGAAACACTCGCCTTTGACAAGGCGAAGCTTCTCCTTGACGAACAGACCGTCCAAAATAAAGCGAACTGGTTTTATGCAGCGCAATTCACACCGCGTAGTACGGTAGCTGAATGGTTGGCACAAGGTGCAAAAATCAGTCAACTGAATGCGCAAGGTCAGTCGGTCCTTCATGTCGCGACAAGTGTGAATCGATCGATTGATGTCTATACGCTTCTCGTGAAAAAAGCTTCAAAAAAAGAAATCAATCGGATCGATGACTTCGGACATACACCACTCTTTTATGCCACACTGGATCAAAACGATGCAGCGATTAAACTGTTATTGCAAGCAGGAGCTGATCCGAATCGTGGGAAAGAGCAACCAGTCTATGAAACGGTTAAACAAAATCGAAAAGATTTGTATGTGATGTTACAACAGAATGGTGCAACGGTAGAAAAGAACAAGGTGAAAAAGCTCGCTAAAGAATACCGAGCAACGAAATTTTAATCAAAAAAAGAGTCGTTCGTCGCTGACGAATGACTCTTTTTCATGCTCCTTATGGTTGAATACGTTTTGGTGTTTCAACATACAATTGGACGGCTCGGTTGAGTGGAAGTAGTGCCGTAGGATTTTTCAATACTGTCGCATCATACGCCATGCGTAAACGGGAAGCTTCGAAGTCCGGTGATTTGTTGGCGACCATCAGTTTTTCGAGCTCCGTCACGTTTGCAGGGAACGCATTTTCAGGTAAATTCAGTTTCCCACGGTAAGCATTGACTTCGAGTTCTCCTTTCGTGAAGATTCCTCCACGTACATTCATCGTCGAACCAACAGAATAAATCGTATTTTTTTGATCGTCGTCACTATATAGAAACGCATTTAAATCAGGTGTAGTCGTCTGAGGCGTCGAAAATTTATTGACGCGGTTAATGACAAGATTTCCTTTACTAAGTAAAATCAATGTATTTTGTTTCGCAGTTGAAGTCAGACCTTGAATGTTTGCGTCATCTAGACGACTCGTTCCAGTAGCATAAATCGTCGTTGCAAATCCAACATTTCCTCGAATCAGTAAGTTGCCAAGAACAACGAGAGGACGCTTGATTTCAAGCGGCTGGGTCAATGGATTCAAGGAAGAAATCGTTAAGTTGCCGTTAATGATTAAAGGTTCGAGTGTTTCTTGAACAAGATCATCTGTCAATGTCACAGTATTGCCTGTGTTTAATGCTGGACTGATCATTTGTCGCTTCGTATCAAGTTCTGTTAAAAATGGTCCCGTTAATATAGATTGTGGAATTGAAGAATTTTTTAATGCAGAAGCCACTTGCGTAAAAGGCGTATTCACTGGTAATTTCAAAAAATCGTTCAACGCATAGTCGAAATCGAACGGAACTAATGTTTCTTTCGTTGATACTAGCTCCGTTGCACCTTTCGGATCAAAAATCGTTTTATCACACACGAGGTAATCCCCACACTTCAATAATGGCTGAGTCTTCTCTTGGAAAACGCGTACCTGACCTGCGATGTAGGGAAGTGCTTTAGTATTAGTGAAGGTACCATCCTCATTATTGTATTTGAATATCGGGGTCGCAGTTGCTTGCAGGGCGTTGCGGGAAAAAATATTACCTTCGATCAAGGGAGCACCATTTAAGATGACTTGATCATCTGAGCCTAACGTATAGTACAAAAAACTAGGAATGGCAGATAAATAGACACGTTGTCGATACGTTTTTTTTATTGTCGGCTGGTCGCCTTTTTGTTTTGAAACTGTCGCTGTTAAATCAAACGCTTTGACCCGGACGTTTGATGCGGTTTCATTCAACTTGACGGTCACGTTCGGAACAATTGATTTTAAGGGTAAAACGATAGAATTATCGAGATTCTCAAACAATGCTTGAGAAGAAGTCGTTGGTGAAGTCCCGGTCGTCTTAGAGACGATGTTTTGCAGGGAGGCGACTGCTAAATCAAGATCATTTTGTGTCGTCGTCTCGACATCGATATCTGTCTCACGGATTTCAGTTAAGCGATTCGACTGTAAGCTGATACCGATCGTCGCAACAGCGAGAACGGACAGGACTGTTAAAGTCACAAGAACGAAAAGTAATGTATAGCCTTGTTCGGATTTACGCATACCGTGTTCCTTTCTGAGTTAAAATCCAATCGTACTCGTGAAGGTCTGAACTTCCTCTTGATCTGTCGATTGAATTGTAGTTGTAATCGTTAAAATACCGTGAATGACGTAACGACCCGGATACGTTCCTGATGTAATGGTTTGATACTCCGGACTCGATAACTTGAAAGTCTGAAGTAAATCAGTTTGGTCGTCGATTGACTGTGTCGCTGATTCATACGTTAGTTCGGTACTGTCCAGTGTTTGTTCTGCGAATGTATAACGGACTGGTCTCGCTTTCTCTTCTGAAGAAGATGATTCTTCTGTTGCGTCAAAAGGTTCGAATCCACTGGCGCGTTCAAGTAATCCAGTATCGGCGTTTAAAACAGGAAGTGATCTTTTATAAAACGATAATTGTTTTGCTTCATCGACCCGAATTGCATCAAATCCACTGATTTCATTTAAGATGATACCGACTCGACTATCAGCTTCACTGCGTAGTTCACTGATGATCCCAGTTGCCCGAAAGCTTTTCGTACCCGAAATGAATACGGTCAAAATGACCGCACTAAAGATCGAGGCAATGACGATCGCAACAAGCAATTCGACAAGTGAGAATCCATCATTTTGTTGTCGGAAAACTTTGATTGAGCGTCGCATTCGTAATCGATCCTTTCAATGACGTAATCGGTTCAGATGTACCTTCTATATAGACGAATACATGTAAGTCAAGAAGATTTGGATTAACGACTCCTTCTATTTTCCGAGGTGTCACACTGTATTTGACGTCAAAGGCAATATTATTGATTTCAGGATTAGTAAAGATTGATGTACATATAGCCGATAGTCCACAAGAAGGAGACGTGGGCTCGGGAATGACATAGTTTCCATTTAGATAAGTGGCTTTGTCTGCTTGTGTAGATAGAGAACTAAAAGCGAATGGTTCGTCACGTGTCGCTTCTAAAGCTTCTCGCTTGATATAAGATGTTGCGTTTTTTGCCAGATAATTCGCGAACGTCAACTCTGTACTGTCACGCGAAGCAGCTAGTGACTGAGAAAAAATACTGATAAGAGATACCGATATGATAGATAAAATCGTGATACTGACTAGTACTTCGATTAGCGAAAAACCGCCTTGCTCGCGATGCATGGATTCACCTCTACTTCATGATAGATGAGAATGAAAGGTCCTCAATGATTTTTCTAGAAAATCAAAAACAGCACCTATTCACAGATCATGAAAGGATTTGTCAGGATAGGACTTATGTTTCATCATAATATTCATTATAATGGAAATACTAGGCACCTGAAATGATTAAATTCATACAGAAAGGAAACAGATGATGATTAATCCAAAGCGTTTTGTTATACATACACTCTTATTACTTGTACTTGTAGCCCTGATTTACGTACCATCGTTTGCCTTGATTTCCTTTACCGGTAAAGCAACGGCACCTACGACATTTTCTGAGACAGCACGTATTGGATCGGTTCCAGTCAGTGGCATGGATCGAAAGGAAGCACAATCGAAAGTCGAGAAAGCGATTACGGAGTGGACGAAGAAAACGCCGCTGTCAACTGGAACAGGAGAAGAGACGACACCGATTCCAACAGAAGTCGTGAAAATCAACGCTGATGACTCTGTAAAAAAAGCTTCTTTGAAAAAAGGCGGAGACTTGATGGTTGCGGTAGACGAAGCGGCGCTTGAGAACTTTCTGGCGTCACAGCCAATCAGTTACTCGGATGAGCAACGCCTTGCTTTTAAGACATGGTTAATTGATACGAGTAAAACGTTACAGGAAGGGAACTTTGATCCTGCTCAATCGGAAGCTGCGGTCGATCCGGCAGGTGAGGTCGTATCGACAGTATCATTCTCGACGCGGTCTGCCGCTGAAGAACAGATGATCACGGCGATGATGAATGTGGAGATCAAGCCGGGACAATTAATGAATGTCAAGACGTACGGTATGGATGCGGTCGCGGGATCATATGTTGGCAGTAAGTTATACGAACTGTTCGCAAAGACTCCATTTGAAATCGTCGAACGGATGCCACATACGTCATTACCAGACGGCATCACACTAGGATATGACGTCAAAATTGATGAGAAAACAGATTTTGCCGTTCGTAATACACAAGCATCGATCTATCGTGTCGTTGCGACACAAAACGGAAGTGATGTCACACTTGAATTGCAAGGCACGCCGTTCAAAGAAACGGTTACGACCGTCCTTGAAGGCGAAAAATCGATTCCGTTCCGGACGATTACACGTTATTCTGCAACGCTTACGGCAGGAACGACAAGTGATACTCAAGCGGGAGAGGACGGAAAGTCAATCGAAGTCTATCGCGTGACGAAGACGACTCAAGGTGAGAAAAAGCAGTTATTATCCCTTGATTTCTATGCAGCAATCCCAGCAATCATCACAAAGAGTAGTCAAGAAGAACAAGCACCTGTCGTCGTACCTGAACCGGAAGACGACACGAACTCTGATGATTCGACGGATACGAATGATTCCAATGATTCAACGAATACAGATGAGACAGACGATCAAATGACGGATGAACCGCAGACGGACGGAGTTGAGACACCGGATACACCAACGTCTCCGACAAGTCCGACGACACCCGACACACCGGATAGTAATGAAACGGGTGACCCTGCTTCACCAGTAGAAGGTGAAACAACAGGGGAACCTGTCGGATAAGAAGGAGGAGAAGAGATGAACTGGACGACGATAGCAATTGAACTCGGTATCATTATCGGTCTAGCGACGATCATCTGTGGACTGATGTTTGCGGTGACGATTCCTTATGTGACGACGGTGACGACGAAAGCGATTTTATCTGTTGCGGCGATTTTGATCGTGACGTTGATCTATTTCAGTGTTCAACTCGACTGGATCACGAACCCACTCGTTCTCACGGGGATTGTCGTCTTATGTCTGTTGACGGCAGTCGTGACAAGTGTAGTTGATGAAAAACATCAAAAACCGGATGTGTTAGAGGAAGAAGAAACATGGCACGCGGAAGGATGACTCGTTAAATGGCAATGAAACGAAAACGTTTAGGGGAAATGTTGATCGAAGAAAGCCTTGTGACGGAACAGCAAGTCGAAGAGGCGTTGACGGTCAAACGATCGACCGAAAAACTCGGCGATGCACTGCTTCGACTCGGGCACTTGACGGAACAACAACTATTAGAAGCACTGCACCATCAATTGAAGATTCCGATCATCCAGCTATACAACTATCCAGTTGACGTAGCTGTCACGAAACTAATTTCAAAAGACTTGGCACAGCGGCACACGCTCGTTCCGGTTTATCGGGAAGGAAACCGTTTATTTATTGCCATGGCAGACCCAATGGATTTAATCGCGATCGATGATTTACGTATGCAGACCGGTTTATCGATTGATGTCGGAATCGCGACACGTGACGAAATCAGACGAACGATCCTGAAGTATTATGACATTGATTCGTCGTTACGGGAGCTACTAGAATCCGATGACATGATGGAGTCGGATCAATCTCGTGATGTCGTAACGCGTGAAGATGCACCCATCATCCGGCTCGTCAATCAAATTCTAGAGAACGCAATTGCCCAGCGTGCATCGGACATTCATATGGATCCGCAGGAAACTTCGATGACGATCCGAATCCGGATTGATGGAGAGTTGCGGACGGAGAACAATTATCCGAAACAGATCCAAAGCATTCTGACGACCCGGATCAAAGTCATGAGTGAACTTGATATCACCGAGTCACGCTTACCACAGGATGGACGGATTAAATATGTCTTTAACGGATTACCATATGATTTCCGTGTCTCGACCTTGCCGACTGTTTACGGTGAGAAGGTCGTTATCCGGATTCTTGACAGCTCCAACTCGAACATCTCGATTTCAAAAATCGGTTTTAGTTCACGAAACGAGTCACAGTTCCGGGAGATGCTGAAGCGCCCGAACGGGATTATCTTGATCACCGGTCCGACTGGGTCCGGGAAATCGTCGACATTGTATGCCGCGTTAAATGAGTTGAATGACGAGTCACGCAACATCATCACTGTTGAAGATCCGGTCGAGTATCAAGTCGATGGAATCAACCAAGTTCAAGTCAACGCGAAGATTGGGTTGACGTTTGCGAGTGGTCTTCGCTCGATTCTTCGTCAGGATCCGAACGTCGTCATGGTCGGGGAAATTCGAGATATCGAGACGGCTGAGATTTCGATTCGCGCCTCGCTGACAGGACACTTGGTTCTTTCGACCTTGCACACGAACTCTGCCGTTAGCTCGATCACGCGATTGATTGACATGGGAGTCGAACCGTTCCTTGTTGCCGCTTCAATCAGTGGATTGATTGCACAACGACTCGTTCGTCGTGTCTGTCGCGATTGTGGCGAAGTTCACCCGATTTCAACACGAGAGCAAGAGTTATTTGATCAAGAAGGAATCGAAGCGACGACGGTCATGCGTGGACGTGGCTGCTCGTCTTGTAACATGACGGGGTACCGCGGACGGGTTGCGATTCAAGAAGTCATCATGATTGATGAAGTGTTACGCCGAATGATCATGAATCAATCGACGGAAAGTGACATCTCAGCGTACGTTAAGGAGCAAGGGCAACGCTTCCTACTTGCAGATGGTCTATCAAAAGTCGCGGACGGTATTACGACGACAGAAGAGATTTTACGGACGGTGATTTCAGAATGAACAGTACGATGGAACGGGCACAAATCGAAGATATTTTACGCTCCTCAAAAGAACGAGGAGCGTCAGATGTTCACTTGACGGCGGGATCACCGCCCGTCTTTCGGATCAACGGGACGTTGACACCTTTTGGGACGGAGAAGATGAAACCAATCATCATTGATGGATTTGTGCAGTCATTGATCACGGAAGAGATGTATCAACAGCTGAAACAGGACCGGGATATCGATTTTTCGTTCGGTGTGACCGGTGTCGCTCGGTACCGGGTCAACTGCTTTTATCAACGGGGTGCTTTGTCAATGGCGTTTCGAACGATTCCGACTGAGGTACCAACGCTTGAGCAATTAGCGTTGCCTCCTGTTTTAAAACGATTCTTAACGAAACCACACGGCTTGATTCTCGTCACGGGTCCGACTGGTTCTGGAAAATCGACAACGCTTGCAGCGATGATTAATGAAATCAATCAGACGATGTATAAACGAATCATTACGCTCGAAGATCCGATTGAATACTTACATAGTCATCATAAAAGCCTAATCGATCAGCGAGAAATCGGGATCGATGCGCCACGCTTTGCAACCGGCTTACGTTCAGCGCTCCGTCAAGATCCAGATGTCATTTTGCTTGGGGAGATGCGGGACCTTGAGACGATTGCGACTGCCGTGACGGCAGCGGAGACGGGTCACCTCGTCTTTGCAACGGTCCATACGTCGACGGCTGCCTCAACGGTTAGCCGAATCATTGATGTTTTCCCGTCAGAGCAACAAGATCAGATTCGAGCTCAACTGGCGAACGTCCTTGCAGGTGTCATCTCGCAACGCTTGATGCCGCGTTCGGATGGAACAGGTCGCGTCGCAGCCCTCGAAATCATGGTCGATACACCAGCTGTCTCGAACTTGATTCGGACCGGTAAAGAATATCAGATTCAATCCGTCCTGCAGACGGGTAAACAATACGGCATGCAGACGATGCAGATGGCATTGCAGGATCTCGTCAGTCGGGGATTGATTCCGGCTTCTGCTGCATCACCGTACATATCGGGGTGAACACATGGCAGTATTCATTTATGAAGGTCGGACGATGGCCGGCAAACGAAAGAAAGGCAAGATTACAGCACTGACGAAACGAGAAGCCGCAGAACGGTTGCGGACGGATCAGATTGCTGTGACTTCGCTTCAAAAGCAAGAGTCGAAAGGATTAAACACCGAGATTACGTTTCTCAGTGCAAAACCGAAAATTGAACATCTCGTCATGTATGCGCGTCAGTTCGCGACACTTGTGCGGTCCGGTGTCTCAATCGTCAAGGCGACGGAAATTCTGCGGAAGCAGACGGAGTCGAAACCACTCGAACGGGCGCTCGTTGAGGTCGAAGATGACTTACGGAGTGGGATTCAGTTTTCGCAAGCGATTGAAAAACACCCACGGGTCTTTGATACATTCTTCGTCAGTATGGCGATGGCGGGAGAGGCAAGTGGGAATCTCGAGGAAGCACTTGATAACATCGTCACCCAGCTTGAAAAACAATATGAAATCAAACGAAAAGTCATCTCCGCATTGATTTACCCAGCGGTCGTTTCACTCGTTGCCGTGGGGGTCGTCGTCTTCTTGATGATGAACGTCGTACCGACGTTTGCATCGATCTTTGATCAACTCGGTAGTGAGTTGCCTTTGATCACGAAGCTCGTCGTCGCCGTATCGGATNNGAAGCTCGTCGTTGCCGTATCAGATTTCTTCGTTGCGTACTGGTGGGTCATGTTGTTAATTGCTTTTGGATTGATTGGATTACTGTACTTTAATTTAAAAAACGAACGCCAACGACTATTTTTCGATCGCTTTTTATTAATTATTCCCGTTTTTGGTCCTCTGATCCAAAAGTCGCAGATCGCCTTGATGACCCGGGGGCTGTCCGTCCTGCTTAATGCTTCCGTCCCAATTTTAGCCTCACTCGACATCACGGAGCGAATCGTAACGAATCGGATCATCCGGAAAGGGATTGCGGGCGCCAACGAAGCGATGGCACGTGGCATTCCGATGCACGAACCACTTGAGAAAAACAAATATTTTCCACCTCTCGTCACACAGATGATTGCAATCGGGGAAGAGTCAGGACGTCTTGATACGATGCTGACGGAAGTCGCGAACTTCTATGAGACAGAAGTCGAGACGACGACAGACCGTTTAAAGTCAATTATTGAGCCACTCTTGATCGTTGTCTTAGCAGCAATCGTTGGTGTCATCGTCATTGCCGTCGTCGTACCGATGTTTAAAATTTACTCGGATATACAAGCGAGTTGACAATTGTAAAAACATTTACCTGATGTGAAAAAAAGACATATTCTACAAAAAATATGGTGCTACTATAATAGTATTCATCTGGATAGTATTACCTACTAACCAAGAACAGTGAAAAAGTACTAGGGAGGCATAAAGAAAATGGTAGAACGTTTAAAAGAAATCTGGTTAGATGCAAAACAAATGCGCGATGAGCGTGGATTGACGTTGATCGAGTTACTCGTCGTCGTCGTTATCTTAGGAATCATTGCAGCAATCGCTGTCGTCGCAATCGGTGGTTTGATTGAGAACTCACGTAAAGATGCCGTTGTTTCGGATGCGAAGCAATTAGTTGCAGCAGCAAAACTTTATACATCTTCGAACCCTGTTCAGCCTGGTGAAACGGTTAAATTAGGTATTAAAGATAATAACGTAAATATTGAGCCTGCAGACGCTGTCACTACTGGTACAGCAGCACCTAGACAAGATTCTCTAAAAAAATACATTGATTCTATGAAAGATGCTTTGAATTCTGATAAAGAATACAAAGATTCGTTTGTTGTTGTCTCTGAAAAGAATGGAACTTATAGTTATGCAGTAACGTTGACTAGTCAATCGACTGATTACACATACTTCACTGCTGGAGCTTCACCTGATGCACTTAAACGTGCTGGTGTAAAAGAAAAGAAATAATCACCACCCCCTCCTCGGGGGTTTTTTTCTGAACTTTTTTGAAAGGGAGGTCGTGTCATGACGATCGTCTTCACGGTTTATTTTTTCTTGTTAGGCTTACTTATCACGTCGTTTACGAACGTCGTCGGTTTGCGCGTCCCGGTCGGGGAGTCGATCGTTCATCCGCGCTCCCATTGTCCGACGTGTGGACATGTCTTAGGACCGCTCGAACTGACACCGGTACTTGGTTACGCTGTGCTCGGTGGGAAATGCCGTTCTTGTAGACAATCAATTTCAATCAAGTACCCAGCGCTTGAATTACTCGGAGGGATTCTCTACGCCTATGCCTTTTGGCAGTTCGGCTGGTCGATGGAACTGGCGTTGACGCTCGTCCTGACGAGCTTGCTGTTTATCCTAACGATGTCGGACTTAGCCTACATGCTGATTCCGAATAAAATTTTACTTATCTTTTTGCCAATTGCCTTGATTGTGCGCTACCTTTCTCCACTCGAAAACTGGTATAATCCAATTATTGGTGGAATCGTCGGGTTCGTTCTATTATTCGTCATCTTTCTTGCTTCCCGTCGTGGTATGGGGGCAGGGGATGTCAAACTGTTCGGACTGCTCGGAATCTTCCTTGGACCGCTTCACGTCGTCATTGCCTTGTTCGTCTCGGCATTCGTTGGTTCCGTTCTTGGCTTAACATTACTTGGACTCGGACGCGTGAAGCGGAAACAACCCATTCCCTTCGTTCCGTCGATTGCCGTCGGAACATTACTGACATATTATTTTGCGGATGATTGGGTATCGTGGTACCTCGATTTACTGCTTTAAGAAAGGAAGAACGTACATATGGCGCAACGGCGTAAAGGGACTTATATCTACTTTAATTTTACCGATGTCGCAATCTTCGGTGCGGTCGTCAAAAAAGGCGTCATCAAGCGTTGGGCAGTCGTCGCGCTGCCGCCAGGAACACTTCAAGGAGGCTGGTTACAGCCGGAAGCCTCGCTTGATTTCATCTTTGACGGATTACTGACGAAACTAAAAGTACCGCGTGGTTCGCAAGCGGTGCTCGCGCTCGATGGTTCACTCGTTCTCGCCCGGAAACTTGATATTCCGGAGACGATCGAGACGAATCAAATCCGTGGCTATTTGTTTATGGAGATCGGACATAGTATCGTTTTACCGTTTGAAGAACCATATTTTGATTACACGGTTCTTGAAGAAGACGGCAAGCGGGAAATCATGCTCTATGCCGCCCCAAACGAAGCGCTAAAGCAATACACGCAACTGTTCAAACAAAAGCATTTGCGACTGGTCGCAGCTGAACCTCAACCGCTTGCGACCTACTTCGGGATTGAATCTCATCACCCAGTTACAACAGAAGCCGATACTTTATTGATCTGGAATGCGAATGCGACGAATCACCAGCTGATCATCATCGAAGATCACGTACCACGTCTGATTCGCTCGGTCGACACGTTTGCGGCTGACGCGTGGGATGTTGATGTCATCGATGATCAATTGCATTATCGTTACCGCTCGGATGATCCGACGGTCGAACTCGTCTTAGATGAGATGTTGCTCGAGTTCTCGCGTGTGCTCGATTTCTATCGTTTTTCGCTCGCGCGCGAAGGACGAGAGATCACGAATGTCGTCCTTGCCGGGGACTTCCCGTTCCGTGATGAACTGGCAACACGTTTCCGGTCGAACTTTGATTTAAGTCTCGATGAAATTCCAGATATGATGACGATTGACGGACAGTCAATTCCACGAGCGTACTTACCGCTCGCTGGTCTTGCTTCACCGCGAAAAGACCGCATCAACTTATTACCGGAAAATGACGAAGCACCGAAATATCCGCTTGTCGCTTCACTCATTCTGTTGTTGTTCGGCGGACTCGCTGGTGGTTATCTCTACTGGCAAACCGATCAATTCGCGGATCGCGTCGAATCGACGAACGATCAAATCCAGATCGTCCGTCAGTTGCAGTCGGAATCGGACCAATCGGCGAAGCAGGAAGTCGCGCAACTCAAACAGACAGTCGAAGGACTCGAGACGACGCCACGTCCTGCCGTACCGACGCTTGAACGGATTACCCGTTATCTCCCAGAACGCGGTTATATCCTTCAATTCGCGTATGGTGCGAATCATGCCGTGACGATGACGACCCAATTCGAGACGCTTGATGAACTAAACGATTTTTATCGTGAATTGTTGACAGATAAAGTCTTCTCAGGAACGAACCTTGCGAGTGTGACGACACGGACGATGAATGAAAAGGCGGATGTCGTCACGACGACGACGGTTGATCCGACGACCGGGCAAGAAATTCCGACGACGGAAATCACACCGTCGGATGATGCAAAATCTGAAGAACCTCGTTATATCGGACAATTCTCGTTGAACGTTAACCCGACGGAAGTCGTCAAAGGCGAAACGAACGAAGCTGATCCGGCAGTACCAAAAGAAGATCAGCCAGCTGAATCGGAAACGGATAGCTCGACGGAAGCGACTCCTTCAACCGATCCGACGACGGAGACGACTGATCCGAATGTAACGACTGAAATCGAGGAGGTGCCGGACAATTGAAACGTTATAGTAGCTTCATCCTCCTCGGTCTAACGATCTTGATCGTTCTCGGTGCGGTCGGTTACTTCGGTTATACGACGTATACGACACACCAAACGTTGCAAGAAAAAGAAGCGACGTTGAAACGGGAACAGATGGTGCTCGAGCAAGCGAAAGCGAACGAACAGAAAGTCGACGTCGCTGAGTCGAGCTTCCTGCAACAAAAAGTCCCGGTGACGGCAGCGAACGATGACGTCATCGATGCGATTAACGCGTCGAGTCAGATTGCCGGTGTCAAAGTCCAGTCGATCACGTTTGGTCAGGCGACTACAACGCCAACGCCACAGTCACCGGTGACATCAACGCCTGCCGTTGACGGAGCAATGGCGACGGAGTCTGATCAAGATCAAGCGACAACAGCTGCGGCGACAGGAACAACCACAGCGAATGCGACGCCACTTCCGGCGTCATTGACGGTTGAAGCCCCGTCGTATCTTGAATTGATGGCATTCTTAAAACAAATCGAGCGGACGGATCGAATCACGGTCTTACGCCAAATCCAGTTATCGGGACCGGAAGAACCGGGTCCGAGTAGCGGAACGCTTTTGCTTGAGGATGAGATGCTTTCATTCACAGTCGAGATCGAATCGTATTATCGTCCGGACCTGACGAAGTTGACGCCGGATAAGCAAACGCCACTCGAGGAGAAGACACCGAAGTCGGATCCATTTGTCGATGTGACAGGAAATTAAAAGAAAACAAGCGGTTCCTATGCTGTTAGGGACCGCTTGTTTTTTGTTAGACTATTCGATGACTCGAATTATCCGATTCGAAATTAATGGGAAAGAACGTGATACTAATGATAACGCAACCACACTTGATTCTCGCCTCAGCTTCACCACGCCGGACGGAACTCTTGCAGCAAATCGGAATCGTTCACGCAGTCGTACCAGCGAATGTCGTCGAAGAAGCGCCGTACCCGATGTCCCCGCATGAATACGTCCGTCATCTATCGCAAAAGAAAGCGCGAGCGATTACAGCGGACGGTGTCATTCTGGCAGCTGATACAGTCGTTGCAATTGATGATATGATTCTCGAGAAGCCGGCAGATAGGGGAGAGGCACGGGCGATGCTCGCGCGTCTATCGGGACGCGCACATGAAGTCGTGACAGGAGTAACGATTCGCTTTGGTGAGAAGGAAGAGACATTCGACGTGACGACACACGTTCGTTTTGGTGCATTGCCAAACGAATGGATCGAAGGCTATATCGCGACGACCGAGCCCTATGATAAAGCGGGTGGATATGGTATTCAAGCGATGGGTGGTCTGTTCGTCGAAGCGATCGAGGGCGATTACTATAATGTTGTCGGATTGCCGATCCACGAAATCACGAAACGTCTCGCGTCCTTTGCGATCAAGCCGATGTTTGCGTAATCCTGAAACAGAGAGGTCGGATGCTGTGATTGAATGGCCGAAGGATATGGTTCAGTTGAAAGGCTTAGCACAAGCGACGACAGTCGAGTTGTTGGCATGTCTTGTCCGAAGCGGAACGCGCGACCGGACACCGCTCGAAATCGCGGAAGAATTACTGCACATCTATCCTTCACTGATTGAACTCGAGGCAGCTGGAGTCGGTGGACTCGAGAAAGCACCAGGTGTCGGAAAGGCAAAGGCGTTGCAAATCATGGCTGGACTGGAACTCGGTCGTCGTCTCGTCACGGAACCGAAGTGGGTTCGACCGACGATCCGTTCACCGGAAGACGCCGCGGAGCTGTTGTTAGAAGAAATGCGCCTCTATCAACAGGAACATTTCATCTGCCTGTATTTGAATACGAAAAATGAGGTTGTCTCGAAAAAGACGTTATTCATTGGAGGATTGAACACGTCAATCGTCCACCCGCGAGACGTCTTCCGGGAAGCGATTCGCTGCTCGGCTGCGAACTTCATTGCCGTCCATAATCATCCGTCCGGTGATCCGACGCCAAGTCGGGAAGATATCGAGGTATCCGAGCGACTTGTTGAGGCAGGACGACTCATTGGAATCAGTTGTCTTGACCACATCATCATCGGGCATGGACAATTTATTAGTATGAAACAGCGCGGATTTATGTAAGAATAACGTCTGAAGGGAAAGTTTCGTTTCTTTCCGTCAGACGTTTTTTTGTGTGTTTTCTAAGGCGAACTGTAAACAAGCTGTAACGTTTTAACGCTTTCCAATGAAGGCTTTTCCGTTATAATTAGTGAAGTGTATTCTCAGAGAGGGGTTTTTTGAATAATGTTTGGATCATTCAGCCGTGAAATCGGCATTGACTTAGGTACGGCTAACACGCTCGTGTATGTAAAGGGGCAAGGAATCGTCGTCCGTGAACCGTCCGTCGTTGCTTTCCGTACGGATACAGGGAAAATTGAGGCAGTTGGTAATGCAGCAAAAAACATGATCGGTCGTACGCCGGGTAACGTGACTGCACGACGCCCGATGAAAGACGGGGTTATCGCGGATTATGAAACAACCGCTACGATGATCAAATATTTCATGGATCAAGCTTCAAAGAAAAAAGGCTTGTTCTCTTCTAAGACGAACGTCATGATCTGTGTACCAAGTGGTATTACATCGGTCGAAAAACGTGCGGTTGAAGATGCAGCGAAACTTGCGGGTGCGCGTGAAGCATACACGATCGAAGAACCATTCGCAGCAGCAATCGGTGCAGGTCTTCCGGTTTCAGAACCAACAGGCTCGATGGTCGTCGACATCGGTGGTGGTACGACAGAAGTTGCTGTCATCTCACTCGGTGGTATCGTCACAAGCCAATCGATCCGTGTCGGTGGTGATGAGATGGATGAGTCTATCATTCGTTACATCAAATCGAAATACAACTTGATGATTGGGGAACGGACAGCTGAGACGTTGAAAATGACGATCGGTTATGCTCGCATCGATGAAGAATCAGAGAACGAAACGATGGAAATCCGTGGACGCGACCTCGTCACAGGTCTTCCGAAACAGATCGAAGTCACAAGTGCTGAAATTTGTGACGCACTTTCAGATACGGTCGAAGCGATTCTTGCAGGTGTTAAGCACACGCTTGAGCAGACACCTCCTGAATTATCAGCAGACGTCATGGACCGCGGTATCGTCCTGACAGGTGGTGGGGCGCTCTTGAAGAACCTTGATGCTGTCATCGAAGACGAAACACGTATTTTGACACTCGTTGCAGAAAACGCACTTGATTGTGTCGCAATCGGTACAGGAAAATCACTCGAGATGATGAATGTCCTTCGTTCGAAATCAGGCATCTCGCAAAAAAGATAAGGACGGGATGAGCGATGAAGCGATTTTTAAATAATCGAAAACTGCTCATCACACTCCTTAGTTTTCTCCTTTTGGTGATCTTAATCGGGATTTCGCTGCAAGGGCGTAACCAATCCCACTGGTATCAAAGCTTCGTGCGTGATACCGTGGGCGTCGGTCAACGCCTTTTCGCGACACCGATTGGCTGGATTGATGATACGGTCACTTCGATTAAAGAAGTGCGTGACGTGTACAAAGAAAATGAACACTTGAAATCACGATTGAACGACTATGCCGGCAATGCCGTTAAAGTCCGTGATCTTGAGCGTGAGAATAAAGAATTAAAAGACATGCTCGACCTCAAAGGTTCGATTCGCGACTATAAACTGTTACCGGCAGAGATGATCGGGCGGACATCGTCCGAATGGCAACGGTTCGTGACGATTAACATCGGCGAACAAAAAGGGGTCAAACCGAACATGGCCGTCGTAACAGCAGATGGATTGATTGGTCGCGTCATCCAGGCGAGCGCTTATACGTCCCTTGTGCAGTTGATGTCGGATACGAGTCGGACGAATAACGTTTCGGCAACGGCAGACGACACGAAAGGAAAAGGAGTCTTCGGAACGATTGAAGGCTTCGATGAAGAGACGAAACTACTCAAGTTCACGAAAATTCCGAACGATGCGAAGCTGAAAAAAGGGCAGACCGTCACGACGTCCGGTCTTGGTGGAAAGTATCCGAGCGGGATCGTCATCGGAAAAATCGAAGAAGTGAAATCCGATCAGTATGGGGCTTCGAAAATCGCATACGTCAAACCGGCAGCAGACTTCGAACAGTTCGGTCATGTCTTCGTGATTGAACGCGAAGCGAAGGAACCTTTCGCTGAGACCGATAAGGGAGGGGACACTCGTGAATAACGTTAAGTTGTTTTTCGCCGTGTTCCTTCTTTTTATCTTAGAAGGAACGTTGTTCGCGGGACCGCTTGGAGATGGTTCGCCGTATGTCATTCATACGACCTTGATCGGTCTGATGTTCCTCGGTCGGTACGGGAAGCTTGAACAAGCACTCGGATTCGGACTCGTTTTCGGATTGCTCTATGATTTCGTGTACTCGGATATTATCGGAATTTACTTATTTGCGTTATCCGCCATTCCGCTTTTTAGTAGCTTCGTGCTAAAATATGTAAAGGAGAACGTATTGACGATTCTCGTCACGTTCACGTTCAGTGCCATTTTGTATGAACTCGATATATATTTCTTCACGGCTTCGGTCGTTGGTGTCGGGGTTTCCTTCCAAGAACTCGCGACACAGATCATTCCAAGGAGTTTGGTTGCCCAGTTGATCGGGATCATCATCCTGTATTATCCGATGACCCGACTCGTGCAGTCGACCCTTGACGAGAAAAGAGGATGAGTCATGATTGAGCGTAAACGTTATGTAACGATGAAAGGCCATCGTGGTGGCCTCGCCGTCTATGTGAATGAAAGGTGCAGTGTGGATGAATTTCTTGACGATTTAGAGTTGACGCTTGCGGACAAATCCGTCGAGAACGGACGCGCCGTACCCATCACCTTCTTCTTCGGTCGACGTTATGTCGATGAAGGGGTGTTGACGGCCGTCGAATCTATCGTCGCGCGACATGATTCCTTCTCTTTCAAAGGCTATGACAGTGAGTGCATCACGAAAGACGAGGCAAAAGCCTTGTACGGAGAGCGGACGTTCCATTATTTTGGTGGCACGGCACGCAGTGGGCACGTATTAGACGTTGAAGGTTCGATCGTCATCATCGGAGATATCAATCCGGGGGCGGTCGTCCATGCGACAGGAAGTATCTATTGTCTCGGAGCTTTGCGTGGTACCGTTCATGCAGGTAAAGGTGGTAATACGGAAGCAGTCATCGCTGCAAGTGTGTTGCAACCGAAATGGGTCGCGGTCGCTGGAACCGTCCATGAGGAGCCGGATGACGCACCGATTCCTGCTCTCGATATGGGCTGTGCATTTTTAGGCGAAGACGGGGTGGAATTCTCCCGCCTTCAAACCGTTCCGCTTGCGCGGATGGATCAGTTTGCGATTGATAGTGAAAGAGGGTGACGGATATGGAACAAGTGAAAGAACAGGTACATATGGAGGCGAAGACGAATATGGGACGCGCCATCGTCGTCACATCCGGTAAAGGCGGCGTCGGTAAGACAACGACGACGGCGAACATCGGAACAGCACTTGCATTGATGGGGCATTCGGTTTGTCTCGTCGATACAGATATCGGGTTACGCAATCTGGATATCGTGCTTGGTCTCGATAACCGGAGTATCTATAACATCGTTGACGTCGTAACGGGACAATGTAAATTGCACCAAGCGCTCGTCCGCGATAAGCGTTTTGAAGAGATGTATCTGTTGCCTGCTGCTCAATCAAAGGATAAGTCCTCCGTCACACCCGAACAGGTGAAGGCAATCATCGACACGCTGAAACTTGAATACGATTTTGTATTGATTGACTGCCCGGCAGGAATCGAACAAGGATTCATGAATGCGATCGCTGGAGCGGATGAAGCCGTGGTCGTAACGACACCGGAAAAAGCAGCCGTCCAAGATGCGGACCGGATCATCGGGATGCTCGAACGCTCAGAACGAAACATCGTTCCAAAACTCGTCATCAATCGGGTGCGTTCGCACATGATGGCATCAGGTGATATGCTCGATATCGATGAGATTATGCGTATTCTTTCAATCGATCTGCTTGGTCTGATCATCGATGATGAAGAAGTCATCGCCGCTTCGCACCGTGGTGTTCCCGTAACGATGAATCCGGATAACCGGGCTGGACTCGGATACCGAAACATCGCGCGTCGGATTCTTGGGGAGTCCGTACCACTACTTGATTTAAATGAACAACCGCAAAAAGGGTTCTTCGTCAAATTGAAGAAGATGCTTGGGATGAAATAAGAATGGGAAATTAGACTAGGACGACATCGTCGCGCCTAGTCTAATTTTTTTGGAGGGATCAGTATGCGATGGATTAGTGAACAGACCGCTTCACTCGAACGATTGGCGTTGGTCGAAGGCGGTCGATTGATTGAATATCATGAACGGATGCGTGACGAGATCCGGGTCGGAACGTTCGTTTATGCCAAGGTCGACCGGTTGCATCCGACGCTCGGAGCAGCCTTTTTGATCGCGACTGACGGTACGCCGCTTTACTTACCGCTTAATGAAACGGTGGAAGCACTTCGTCGCTATCCGGACGTGCCAACGATCGGACAAGCCGTCCAGGTCGGGCAGACATTGCTCGTTCAGGTCGTCAAGGAAGGGGTCGCACCGAAGCAACACAAGGTGACGCAGAACATCACTTATGGTGGACGTTATCTTGTCTATTTCCCGTACGGTCGCCGCGTCCGTTTCAGTCGGAAGTTGGATCTCGTCGTCCAGCGTCAACTGGCGGAGCAATTGACGACGACGGAAGAAGAAGGGATTCTTTACAGGACGGAGGCAGCGAAAGCATCAATCGACGAATTGAAACAAGAGTTACAGTCATTACGGATACGGCATAAAGAACTCATGCAGGCGCCGCGTCTTGAGCAAGACGAGGCATTGATCGTCCAGGAAGCGAAGCGACTTCCGCATGTCACCGATGCGCTCGTCATGACGCGTCAGGAAAAGGAACGACTCGAATTACTCGGTCTGTCTGTCGAACGCTCGCTACGAAAAGGACGCTTACCCGAGATGGAAGCCATTGATGGGGCAATCGAAAAAGCGATGCAACGGGTCGTCTGGCTCGACGGAGGAGCGTATCTCTTGATTGAAGAAGTCGAGACGATGACTGTCATCGACGTCAACAGTGGGAAGACGATTTCGGTCAAAGAACAAAAGCGGACGTTTGACCAGATCAACGAAGCGGCTGCCGTCGAAGTCATGCGGCAATTACGGTTACGTAATATCAGTGGGATGATTGCGATCGATTTTTTACGTGGCTCAAGTAAGGGTCAGACACGGGTGACCCAACTTCTCAAAGAACGAGCCGCACTCGAGACGAAACAAATCGAAGTGTATGGATTTACGAAGATGGGTTTATGCGAACTGACGCGACAACGACACGGAAAATCATTGCAGGAACGATCGCAGGAATCCGGTCAATGGACACGATTAAGCGTCTATCGGTTAATTGAACCGAAATTGCTTGAGATCGCGACCTATGCGGAAGCGGTCGTGATTCGCGCGCCGCGTCACTTGTTACAAGACGAATTCATCTCTCGCCAACCACTCGAGGTGCACGTGTTAGAAGGCGATCCAGCCGTCCTATTCACTGGGTCGTCACAGGACTGTCTCGATTTCATCAAGCGATCGGAATAATCCTTCAGAACAGCATTGACAAGGTGGAAGAACGTTTGGTATTCTGAATAACGTTAGTTCGTTTGGAAGCACCCAAATGACTACAACCGCACAGACCGGGTTTTAAAGCATCTGCTGCCCGTGATGGCGAGTCTGAGTTCCTAAGAGGAGGTGCACGTAATGTACGCAATTATCAAAACTGGTGGTAAACAAGTCAAAGTCGAAGCTGGCCAAGAAATCTACGTTGAGAAATTAAACGCAGACGTCGACAGCACAGTTGAATTTGGTGAAGTATTGATCCTTGGTGGTGACGATGTTAAAGTCGGCGCTCCACTCGTAGAAGGTGCGAAGGTCGTAGCAACGGTCATCAAACACGCTCGCGCGAAAAAGATCACTGTCTTCAAAATGAAAGCGAAAAAGAACTACCGTCGTAAGCAAGGTCACCGTCAACCTTACACGAAGGTCCGCATCGAGAAAATCGAAGCGTAAGCCATGATACGTGTCAAGATTCGACGAGATGAAGCGGAACTCGTCCGCTCCATCGAAGTGACAGGACATGCCGAGTTTGCAGAACCAGGTCTCGACCTTGTCTGTGCCGGCGTATCGTCGGTGATCTTCGGGGCATACAATGCCATAGAAGCATTACTCGGGCAGGTCCTGCTCCTTGAAATGGCAGAACAACAAGAGGGTGGCTACTTTTATGTAGAACCGTACGCTGACTTAGCACCGGATGTCAGTGAACGCACCCAATTGTTACTGGAGGCGACTTTGGTCCAGCTTGGTACCATCGCTGAAAGTTACGGTGAGTTTATCCAACTTGAACAAGTATAGGAGGTGGATTCCACATGTTGAAACTTAATCTTCAGTTCTTCGCATCGAAAAAAGGGGTAGGTTCTACACGTAACGGTCGTGACTCTGAATCAAAACGTTTAGGTGCTAAACGTGCTGATGGTCAATACGTTTCTGGTGGTTCAATCCTATACCGTCAGCGCGGTACTAAAGTTTTCCCTGGTGAAAACGTAGGTCGTGGTGGAGATGATACTCTATTCGCTAAAATTGACGGTGTCGTAAAATTCGAACGTTTCGGTCGTGACAAGAAAAAAGTTTCTGTGTACGCTGAAGCAAAATAATAACACATTAAAGCACTGAACATCATGTTCAAGTGCTTTTCTTTTTGATACAGTGTTCGTCCCAGTCGTACAGTCTTCTGTTATAATGTCTTAAAGGAGAATATAATGAAAGCAGTCGATATTTATTTACGCGCGAAACATGATGTCAGCAATCAACTGCAGCTGATCAATGGTTACCTTGAATTAGGACATTATGAACAGGCAAAAGCGGCAGCAGAGCGGTGGACTCAAAGAGTTCATGAAGAACAGCAGTTATTCCGGCTGCCATGGCCTGCTTTTCTTGAGGCGGTTGTCAATTATCAGACAACAGCCAGTCGTTACAGCTGGAGATTTGAAGTGAATTCTAAAGGTGACGCTGCCAGTGATGCCTTTGTAACTTCACAGTTTGACCGGTGGATGAGTTTTATAGCAACGATTCCTGCTGCATATAAGCAGCTCATTGAAATCGAACTTTTTGATGAAGAAGAGACGATAGACGTCCATTTTATTCTATCAGGTGGAGACTACAGTGATGTACAGGGTGATGAAGCTTTTGACTGGGTCATCAGCGACCATATGATAACAGCAGCATTTAAAATTAATAGATAAGAGGTGTACAGATGTTTGTCGATCAGGTCAAAATTAACTTAAAAGCAGGCGACGGTGGTAACGGCATTGTGGCTTATAGACGTGAGAAATATGTACCGTTAGGCGGTCCTGCAGGTGGCGACGGTGGCAAAGGGGCTTCCGTTATCTTCGAAGTAGACGAAGGATTAAGAACATTGCTCGATTTTAGATTCCAGCGGATGTTCAAAGCAGATAAAGGTGAAAATGGACAAACGAGTAATATGCACGGGCGAGGTGCGAAAGATTTAATACTGAAAGTACCACCGGGCACCATCATCAAAAATGCTGAGACTGAAGAAGTCATCGCTGACCTTGTGGTGCACGGCCAGCAGGCAGTGGTCGCAAAAGGCGGCCGTGGTGGCCGAGGTAACTCGAGATTTGCCTCAGCTTCGAATCCCGCACCGGAGTTCAGTGAAAACGGTGAGCCGGGTGAGGAAATCGAAGTAGTACTGGAACTTAAGTTGATGGCAGATGTTGGATTGGTCGGCTTCCCAAGTGTCGGTAAATCAACATTATTATCTATCGTGTCAAAGGCCAAACCTAAAATCGGTGCCTATCATTTTACAACAATCAAACCGAATCTCGGTGTCG
>NZ_DJUM01000015.1:0-13299 GCF_002440475.1 Exiguobacterium sp. UBA6282
AGACAAAAAAAGCAAGGAAGACGGGCTTCCTTGCCTTTTTTTGATTTGATCATTTAAACACGGAAACGGGCAACGAGTACCTGTAGTTCTTCCGCCATATCGGATAATACTTTGGCGGATTGCGAAATCTCTTCCATCGCACTCAACTGTTCTTCCGTCGTCGCTGCGACTTGTTTCGAAGCGGACGAATTCTCTTGCGCGATATGTGCGATTTCCGTCGCTGACGCAGATACTTCTTGGACGTTCGCTGCAATTTCTTCGACNNGTCGCCGTCACGTCTTCGATCCGTGGCGTCATTTCCTGCGTTCGTTCGAGAATCTTTTGGAAACGCTCTGCTGATGCTTCTGTCGTCGACAAACCGGCTTTCGTCTGTCCTGAGACTTCCTTCATCATCGTGACCGACTGATCCGTCTCCTGTTTAATGTTTTGAATCAGCTGTGCAATCTGTTTCGTTGAATCCTGTGATTGCTCTGCTAGTTTACGCACTTCACTCGCAACGACAGCGAATCCTTTTCCATTTTCGCCTGCGCGTGCTGCTTCGATTGCTGCGTTCAGTGCTAACAAATTGGTTTGCTCAGCGATACCGTTGATGACATCGACGATTTTTCCGATTTCATTCGAACGATGGGCGAGTGAGCTGATGACACCACCGAAGTTTTGAACGGAGGCATCGATTTCTTTCATCTGCTCAACGTTCTTCAGCACAGCAACTGTTCCATTCTCGGCTTCTGTTGCCGTTGAACGTGACAATTCCGAGACATCGGTTGAGCTCTCAGCGATTCGCATGATGCCTGCTGTAATCGATTGGAGCGAAACAGCATTCGCATCGAGTTGACGTTTCGATTGATCCGCCCCTGCTGCGACCTGTTGAATCGATCCCGCGATTTGCTCAGAAGCGGAAGTCGTTTGGGCAGAGTTCGCCATCAATTCCTGAGAAGAGCCAGCTACTTGTGTAATCGACTGATCGAGATTAATGATGATCGAACGGAGTGAGTCAACCATGACGTTAAAGCTTTGGGCGACTTGACCGACCTCATCATTTGATTCAACGATGACGGGCTCCGTCAAATCACCAGATTGAATCCGTTCTGCTCCACGTGTTAAATGACCGAGTGGGCGAAGAATCGAGCGAAGAATGAAGTAGATGAAGATGGCTGCGACGAGCAACATCCCGCCGATGACAACAAGCGTCGTCCAAAGAATACTCGATGTCGCATCCGTGATTTCATGATCGTACAGTGTTCCGGCAACCTTCCACTTCGTCAGGTCGTTCGTCATGAAGTCCATCTGTTTGCCTTTGTTTTCAAACTCATAGCCAAACTGCCCTGCTGGGTTAGCGTAAAGTGATGACACCCATTTGCCTGTCGCTTTCTCACCTGGTTTTAATGTCGGATGCGTAACGATTTTTTTCGTAGAATCAAGAATCATTACGTATCCTTCTTTTCCGATTTTGATCTTTTTCGCGATTTCCGCGATCCGGTCGACATCGACATCAATTGCCACGACACCTCTTCCGTTACCTGTCGTCTGCGAGAGCGTGACCATCATCTTGTTCGAGGCGGCATCGACATACGGATCCGTGATGACGACCTTGCCACCTGCTGCTTCTGCCGACTGATACCACGAGCGTTCCCGTGGATCATAATCATCTGGCATGACCTGTTCCGGGAAAATATTCATATCCCCGTCCGTCGTCGCGAAATAGATGTTCGCCGCCTGCGGATGCATATCGAGATATTCAGTCATTTTTTCCTTTAACGCAGCATTTTGTTTTCCTTTTTGATAGAGCGTTCCGTCAATTCGGTCCGCAAAAAAGGCGACATCGCGCCGCATCGGATCAATGATGTTTTGGATCTCATCATTCATCCGGTCGACTCCACTATGAGCAGATTGAAGAATCTGTTCCGTCATCTTTTGTTTCGCGAGGTCATATGCGACAAAGCCGATTACTAATGCAGGAATCATCAAAAGTAGAATCGATGTCACGATTAATTTTTGTTTGATGCTCATTGTTCGTTTGATCTTTTGTTCCATGTGTCACTCCATTCTCGAGTGCAAGGACTCGCTATTCTACCTTCTCTATCGGAAGAATAACGAAAAATGTTCATAGAAAAATCGGTAAACGTGTACTAGTTCACATGAAAAAAGACGACTCAGTTCGAGTCGTCTTCCTTAGTAACGCTTACCCTTATGCTTCTTGATCGCCCTTCCAGTTCATCATACCGCCTTCGACGTTGACGATGTCGTATCCATATTGCTCGAGGAAACGACCGACGTTTTCGCTCCGCGCACCCGCTTTACAGATCAAGTAGTAGGTTTCGCCTTCTTGCAATTCCGTATAGCGTTCGCCGATCTCAGACATCGGAAGGAGGCGGACGTTCGGAATATGTCCTGCATCGTATTCATCCTGCTCACGGACGTCGACGACATGCAACGCCTCACCTGCCTCTAATCGCTCTTGTAATTCATCTACATGAATCGTTTTCATCTCGTATGACCTCCTGTATGGTTCTGTCGTAAGTGTAGCAAATCTATCGTTAAAACAAAACGAAACGGTTTGATACGAAGCGTCAAAAAAGCGAATCCGTTTCCGGATCCGCTCGTTTCCTTATTCTCCTGATGCCTGACGCGTCGACTGACGTGTCTCCTTATGCATTCCCCGTGCATAATAGACAGCAATCAGAATCGCATACCACAGTGGTCCAACGACCAGAGCGATCCGTGTACTTGCGTCAAATGCCATCAAGACGATGACACCGGCAAGCGCCGCGAGGGCGATATAGTTCGCAATCGGGAAGAACGGAACACCAAATTCTGCTGAACCGTGTACTTTCCGTGCTCGCATCTGAGCGATTAGAATCATTGCCCACGTCCAGACGGCGCCAAACGTCGCAATACTCGTAACGATCGCAAAGACGTCTTCCGGTAAGAAATAGTTCAAAGCGACACCGACGAGCAATGCGACACCTGAAAGAATCGTCGCCAGTGCCGGAACACCGTTTTTCGAGATTTTCGAGAAACGACGTGGTGCTTCACTGTTCTCGGATAAGTTCATCATCATCCGGGCTGTCGAGAAGATACCCGAGTTACATGACGAGAGTGCTGCCGTTAAGACAACGAAGTTAATGATGCCGGCTGCTGCCGGAATACCAAGTGAATCAAATAATAATACGAACGGACTGCTGTTGTTCGCACCGACTTGATCCCATGGATAAATCGATAAAATGACGAAGAGCGCCCCGATGTAGAATACTAAGATTCGAAGGAAGACGTTGTTAACAGCTTTTCGAATCGTTTTTTTCGGGTTCTTCGCTTCCCCTGCTGTGACCCCAATCACTTCAATTCCTAAGAAGGCAAACATGACCATCTGCATGGCAAGGAGTACTCCACCGAATCCGTTCGGCAGGAATCCACCATGTGACCACAGGTTCGAAATCCCAACCGGTGTGCCGCCGTTTCCAAGACCAATGACGATCGTCAAAGTTCCTAAGATGATCATGGCGACGATCGCGACGATTTTAATCAACGCAAACCAAAATTCGAATTCACCATAAAATTTAACAGCAATGAAGTTGATGCTTGTCATCAAGACAAGTGCTGCTAGCGCCCATACCCACCCCTGGGAATCCGGGAACCATACTTTCATGTAAATACCGACTGCTGTGATTTCCGCCATACACGTAAAAATCCAGAGTAACCAATAATTCCAACCCGTTAAAAAACCAGCTAATGGACTGACATACTTTCGGGCATATTCCGCAAAACTACCAGCGATCGGCTCTCGCACTGCAAGCTCCCCAAGTGCTCGCATGATAATGAAAATGATGACACCACCGATAAGATAACCAAGTAAGATCCCTGGACCTGCCAATTGGATCGCTTTCGCTGATCCGAGGAAGAGTCCAACACCGATTGCCGCCCCCAGCGACATGAGTGTAATGTGACGTTCTTCCAGTCCCCGATTCAACTCTGTCTGTTGTTTCATTTTTACGACGTCCTTCCAGTCTCTGTTTGTTTCTTAGCAGTTCCCCGTACCGCTACGTTGTCAGTATAAAGAAGATGTGTCGATTTTGTAAACGTTTTCAATGTATATTTTTCACTAAATCCACATACTCGGAATATTCTGATTACGTTAGCAGTATAAAAAAGGAACTACCTGCTACTATGTAGTATACAGGATAGCTCCTTTCGGAAAGTTACAATTGTTATTCAACTTTAGCAAGTGGCACATCTGCTGTTTCGGACTTCCCGGTCAATCGGAAGATCCCGTTCAATAGCAATGCTGTTAGTGAACCAGCGACGATCGGGCTATCCGTCAAAACGCGAATTTGTGATGGGAGACCTGCTACGATTTCAGGATTCATGCTAATTCCTAGACCAATTCCGAGCGCGAGTGCCACCGTGATGACGTGCTCGTTCTTCGAAAAATCGACCCGTGATAGGATACGGATCCCGCTTGCCGCGACCGTTCCGAACATGATCAACATCGCTCCACCAAGAACAGGTTTTGGAATCAATGTCGTAAACGTCGCTACTTTTGGTAAGAAACCGAGCAAGATCAAAAATCCACCCGCAAATAAAATGACTTTGCGTGTCTTTACGCCAGTCAACTGAACTAGACCGACGTTTTGGCTATAGGTCGTGTAAGGGAAACTATTGAAGATACCACCAACGATCGTCGCGACACCCTCTGCTCGGTAACCACGCGCTAGATCCTTATCCGTCAAACGACGGTCCGTAATTTCACCAAGTGTCAAGAACACACCTGTCGATTCAACCATCGAGACGAGACCAACGAGCGTCATTGTCAAGATGGCAGTTGCATTGAATGTCGGTACACCGAAGTAAAATGGTGTCACCATTTGGAACCATGATGCTTCTGCCACCGGACTGAAGTCGATCATTCCCATGCCAAATGCAACGAGTGTACTGATCATCACAGCAATTAAGACAGCTGCCGCTTTTGAGAAGACCGTGCCGTAGCGATTCAAGATTAAAATCAAGACGATCGTTAATCCGGCGAGTCCGAGGTAACGTAAGTCACCAAAGTCTTTCGCTCCCTGTCCGCCTCCGATATCGTTGATCGCAGCCGGAATTAAGGAAATCCCGATGATCGTCACGACGGAACCAAGGACAACCGGTGGGAACAGGACCGCGATCTTACTAAACCAGCCTGAAATGACGAGAATGATCAGCCCACTGGCAATCAAAGCACCGTAAATCGCTGTAATGCCTTGAAGACTTCCAATCGCAATCATTGGACCGACTGCTGTAAAGGTACAACCAAGTACGACGGGAAGACCAACACCTGTGTATTTCGTGACGAGTACTTGTAATAAGCTCGCAACGCCACACATGAAGAGATCAATCGCCACTAAATAAGCAAGTTCTTCTCCTGACAATCCGATCGCACTCCCGACGATCAGTGGAACAACAGCTGCTCCCGTGTACATCGCAAGCACATGCTGAAGTCCGAGACTGGCTGCTTTGAAGTTTGATAGTCTCATACGGTCACCGAGTCGACGAATGTCGCTTTTCCGTCCTTCAATGACTCAACACGCGCGAGTGACTCGACACGGAATCCAGCTTCGATCAGTTTTTGACGTCCCGGTTGGAACGACTTTT
The DNA here is from genome assembly GCF_002440475.1 of Exiguobacterium sp. UBA6282. Lineage (NCBI taxonomy): Bacteria > Bacillati > Bacillota > Bacilli > Caryophanales > Exiguobacterium > Exiguobacterium sp. UBA6282. Next base: position 5,626 of record NZ_DJUM01000015.1, read on the forward strand.
CAATGACGATTCCAAATCCAGCGACTTCTGCCCCTGCCTGTTCAACGAGACGAGCGAGACCAAATGCTGCTTCTCCGTTTGCGAGGAAGTCATCAATGATCAGAACACGTTCACCCGGTTGCAGGTATTTCTCTGCGACCGTGATTGTATTCGTCTGTTGTTTCGTAAATGAGAAAACTTCAGCTGAAATTGTTCCTTCGTTCAATGTGACCGATTTCGTCTTACGAGCATAGACCATTGGTACGCCAAGACGAAGTGCTGTCATCATTGCCGGGGCAATACCTCCCGCTTCGATTGTCAAAATCCGCGTGATACCAGCATCTTGAAAGCGTTCCATGAACTCATAGGCGATTTCCCACATCAACGTCGGATCAACCTGATGATTTAAAAAAGCATCCACTTTCAATACTTGATCCGATAAGACGATTCCCTCTTGATTAATCATGTCGTGTAGACGTTTCATACATGCATTCTCCTCTTTAAAAAACGAAAAAACGTACAGCCGCTACCCGGGGGCAGCCACTGTACGCCAAAAAAGAGAGCAGTAACTCACCACCCGTAGTCGGATCGTTACGGCGATCCGGTAGAGACTCGTGGGCCAATTCCCACTATTATACGAGCGTTGCTATACGTTTACGTTTCGTGATTTTCGTGATGTGTACCATTGTACGGGGTTTAGCGAAAAAGTAAAGACTTTTTCACACTGTGCTTAGGCTTGGCGTTCTTCGACCGCTTGTGCCGCCGTGATGATCGCGAGTTTGTAGACATCTTCTTCGTTGCAACCGCGTGAAAGATCGTTGACCGGTTTGTTCAAACCTTGAAGGATCGGACCGATTGCTTCGAAGCCACCAAGACGTTGTGCGATTTTGTAGCCAATGTTTCCAGCTTCAAGACTTGGGAAGATGAAGACGTTCGCTTGACCCGCGACATCTGATTCTGGTGCTTTTGATTTTGCGACACTTGGAACGAAAGCAGCATCAAATTGAAGTTCGCCATCGATCGCAAGCTCTGGTGCGCGTTCTTTTGCGATACGCGTTGCTTCAACGACACGCTCTGTCTCTGGTGATTTTGCTGAACCTTTTGTTGAGAAGCTGAGCAATGCGACTTTCGGATCGATCCCGAATGTTTTCGCTGTTTTCGCAGATGCGATCGCGTTCTCTGCTAGGTCGTTCGCATCCGGTGCGATGTTGATCGCGCAGTCTGCGAAGACGTATTGCTCATCGTCACGAACCATGATGAAGACGCCAGATGTTTTTTTATAGCCTTCTTGCATTTTGATGATTTGAAGTGCCGGGCGCACTGTATCACCTGTCGCGTGCATCGCACCCGATACAAGACCTTCTGCTTGTCCAGTGTGAACGAGCATTGTACCGAACGTGTTCACGTCTTTTAAGATGACAGTACGTGCTTGTTCTTCTGTTGCTTTCCCTTTACGACGCTCAACGAAAGATGCGACGAGCTCATCAATGCCAGCGTAAGAAGCAGGATCGATTGTATCAAGTCCAGTTACATCGATGCCGTTCGCTGTTGCTGTTTCTTCAATTTGTGCACGCGGTCCGATGACGACCGGTGTGACAAGACCGTCTTTCTTCAAACGGACAGCTGCGCCGAGAACACGCGCGTCAATTCCTTCTGGGAAGACGATTTTCGGTTGGTGCGCTTTAATCTTTTGTTCTAACATATCGAATAATTGCATGAGTTTCTCTCCTTTTTAGGTAAACACGACGACGTCGATTTGATCCATTTTCTTTTCCACCGTTTATTATACACAGTTCTCAATCGTTGTTAAAACAATTTGCAAAAAAGTTATCTAACAAAAGCACTGAAGCCATATTCCCTGACTATTACAGTCCTTTTAGAGAATAGTACAGAGACTTTTTTAAGTAAAATATTGTCCCTTTCTCCTTTTACCCACTCCCTGCTCTTTTCATGTGTTACGATCTCGTGGACAAAAATTTTTAAGACAAAGCCTTTTATATAGAATGTGATAAGATAGGATATGGAAAAAGACAATATTTATTTCAGACTCAGGAGGTCATCCCATGCAACACCAAACATCTGAACCGACTGCTACGCAACAAGCCGCTGAAACACTCGACGGCTGGTATACATTACATGATTTTCGCCGGATCGATTGGTCACGCTTAAAACAAGTCGACGCGACAGAGCGCGCGCGCATGATTGAAGAGTTCCAAGCCTTCCTCGCAGAGCTTTCTGGGGTGGAAGAAGCTAAAGACGGAAGCCACGCACTTTATACGATCATTGGTCAAAAAGCAGATCTCGTCTTGATGGTTCTTCGTCCTACGATGGAACAAATCCAAGACGTCGAAGTCAAGATGCAGAAACTCGATCTCTATGATTATTTGGTTCCAACATATTCTTATGTCTCTGTCGTCGAACTTGGTACGTACCGTGGTTCAGGCGAAGGAAACCCATACGAGAATCCATATGTGCGTGACCGCCTCTATCCGATCCTGCCACAAGCGAAGCACATCTGCTTCTATCCAATGAGCAAGTCACGTCGCGATGGCGATAACTGGTATACACTCTCAATGGAGAAACGAAAAGAGCTCATGTATCGTCACGGTATGATCGGTCGGAGTTACGCTGGGAAGATTCAGCAAATCATCGGTGGATCAACTGGATTTGACGATTGGGAATGGGGCGTTACGCTCTTCTCAGATGACATTCTTCAGTTCAAGAAAATCGTCTACGAAATGCGTTTTGATGAAGTCAGCGCGAAATATGGCGAGTTCGGTGAGTTCTTCATTGGTAACCGTCTCGAAAGTGAACAATTAAATACTCATTTTGCACTTTAATGTGTTGAATGACGTTTGATTGAAATATCTCATGGGAATATACTCCTTGCGGCTATAAAACAGTAAGTTGAATGACGTAAGGAGGAATTACCATGGGGAATGCTATGAACCGATCGACACGATCGCGTGAATTGCAATTCGCTGTGCTTTCAAAAGAGCTGAAACCGGTTGCAGATCGTGTACTGGATCGCTATGAGCAAGCATTATCGAAGCTAAACAAAACACAAACCACAAAGCGGTGAATCCGTTTTGATACCTACGCCTACTCTATCATGAGTAGGCGTTTTTCATATGAAAAAGACCGTCTTTCTCCATGACTGAAGAAACACGGTCCGTTCTCATAATCCTTTATAGGCACCAATTGCGACAAAGATCCACGCCGCGATGAACAAGACGCCACCGATCGGTGTGATGGCACCCAGTTTCGTTACATTCGTCAATGCCATGACGTACAGACTACCTGAGAAGAAGACGATTCCGGCGAGCATCAGCCATGCAGCCAATGACCATTGTGGGATCGATGCCTTTAATAAGAGTCCTCCGAGTGCTAGGATGCCGAGCGAGTGTACCATCTGGTAAAGTACGCCTGTCTGCCAGTTCGCGAGCATCCGCTCCGTCAACATATCTTTTAAGGCGTGTGCACCGAATGCACCTAGTGCGACCGATAGCATCATCGAGATCGCGCCAATCATAATGAATACTTTCATACTTATTCTCCCCCTAACCGTCGTGCTGGTAAATTCCATTCATAATAATACGATAGCATACGTAAAACGGTGATGAGTCCGAGCAATGTGAACAAATGTAGAGGATTCGTCAATTGGAAGCGATCAATCACGAGTGCTGCCATGACAGCCCACATCGCATAGATCTCTTTATGCAAGACGAGTGGTTTCCGACCAGCGAGTAAATCGCGAATCACACCACCACCAACACCGGTCAGTACAGCCGCTGAAATTGTTGCTGACAACGGCAGTCCTTTTGCTGTCGCCATCAGGGCACCTTGAATCGCAAACGCAGACAATCCGAGCGCATCCGCGAGGACCCCCCAACGTGTCCAGTGCGGCAAGAATAACTGAGGTAACATGAAAATCAACAACGCAACGAGAATCGCGACTAAAAAGAGACCACCTTGCGACCAGAGAGCAGATACTGGTACACCAATCAATAGATTACGAATGGCACCACCACCAAATGCTGTGATCAAAGCAAGTAACCAAACGCCGAATAAATCATATTTTTCTTCCATCGCGACGATTGCACCACTCATCGCAAAAGCGACCGTGCCGATGATATTCAATAAGTCCCAGGACATGCGCACATTTCACCTTTCTACAAAGAAATTCCAATACTTACTATACTCTCTTTTTAGTTTCCGTAAAGCATTAATTTTCTGTCACCGTTTCGACCGTTTGCGAGTGACGTTTTTAGGTAAAGTAACCTATACTGAAACAAACTGTACAGGAAGCTAGGTGACCGTATGAAACGTTGGGCGCTTTATCGCATCGTCGTCATCGTGACGATGTTCGCACGTTACATCTTTACGATCTATCGATTCACCCGGAAAAACCGGCCAGGTACGAACAATGAAGAGTTTGAGCGCATCATGATCCGGATTGCGCGTGACTATAAGAAAAAAGCATTACGGTTAGAAGGATTATTGATCAAGCTCGGTCAATTCTTATCGATTCGAGCCGATCTGTTTCCTCCGTCCGTCTTGATGGAACTGACCGAACTGGTTGATAAAGTTCCTTCAAGTAAACTTGGAGAGTCACGAAAGATCATCGAAGAGGATTGGGGTATGCCAATCGAAGAAATCATCTCGGATATCAGTTCCCGTCCTGTCGCTTCTGCCTCGATTGGTGAGGTGTACAGCGGAACCTTAAAATCAAACGGTAAAAAAGTCGCGATCAAAGTACAGCGACCGAATATCGAACAAATCATCAAAACCGATTTCCGTGCCATGCGTATCGTCATTGCCATGTTGCGCCGGACGTCGTTAAACAAATCGACTGATTTGCAAAGCTTATATCGCCAAATGGTCTTCGTAATCGGTGATGAATTGAATTACCGTACCGAATTAAAAAACGGTCTCTACTTTAAAAAGATGTATGAAACAAACCCTGTCATTTATATCCCGAGCTATTATGAAGAACATTGTACAAATCGGGTGCTTGTTATGGAATGGATTGAAGGAACACGCATCACAGATCTTGATTATCTAGCCGAACATCAGATTGACCGTGAAGAACTAGCACGTAATTTATTTTTGAACGCTGGAGAACAATTATTGTTCGGCGGGAAATTCCACGCCGATCCGCACCCAGGCAATGTCCTCGTCCAGTCCGATGGCAAAATCGTCTTGCTTGATTTTGGGATGATCGGAGCGACGACGCCCGATGATATGCGAGCGATCCAGCGGATTCTTCAGTCCTTCGTCACATTGGATTACGATGCAATCGTCGATGGTTTAGAAGATCTACGATTCTTATTGCCAAATGCGAATAAGCAAAATATCCGACAAGCAATTGAAAAAGCAGTCACGTTCTATCTCGAAAGTGATATGGAAAACGTGGATACAAAACTGATCGAGAAGGTCTTATCCGATATCGAATTGCTCGTCCGAAATGAACCGATCCAGCTTCCTGCTGAGTTTGCTTTCTTTGGACGTGCCGCATCAACGATTCTTGGAATCCTTCAGATTCTTTCACCGCAAATCAACCTGCTGGAACTCGCTAAACCAATGGTTCGACGCTGGCTCGATGACGAAGGGAAAAATCAAAACCGTTACCTACAGATTGCTGGTTCTTACGGCGCGCGATTGCTCGCCTTCCCGCGTCTTGTTAACGATGCCTTAAGCGAACCGACACGTTGGCGGATCATGGAGCAACAAAAGTTCTCTCGTGTTGCGAACATCGAGTCACTCAAAATCCGACAGTGGACGAGTTCGCTCGTCGGGATCATCAGCCTGCCTTTTAGTTATCTCGGCTATTATTTTACGCAGTACGACGTCATGGGCATTTCCTTGACGATCGCTGTCATCGCTTTATGGAACGGTCGCCGGATCGGACGACAAATCGTCCGGATCGCCGATGAACCATTCCGTTAAATAACACATGAGCAGACGTCCACCTCGGTGGACGTTTTTTATTTCAGAATAATTCATCTTCGCACCATAAGGTTTTTCCTATCGCCTTGCGGGGTACAGCTTCAAGTAGAGAGATAATAGTAAGGAGAGGTGAAACACTTGATTGATATTCTAATTGCCATCGTTCCCGCATTGATGTGGGGATCGTTGCCGCTTGTCGTTTCGAAAATCGGAGGTTCAACGGCGCAACAAATCATCGGTACGACTCTGGGTGCGTTACTTTTCGCGATCGTCACCTTCTTTTTTGTCAGCCCAGAGATGTCGACGACCGCTTGGGTTGCCGGATTCTTTTCTGGTGCCTTTTGGGCACTTGGTCAAAAAAATCAATTTGCCGCATTTCGTCAAATGGGTGTCTCAAAAACGATGCCAATTTCAACAGGGATGCAACTCGTCGGAACATCGTTGTTCGGTGTTCTTGCTTTTGGAGAGTGGTCAACGACAACTGCCTTGATTCTCGGAATCAGTGCGCTTGTATTGATCATTGCCGGAGCAGCTTTCACGTCTTATAAGGAAGATAAGAGTAAAGAAGATGAGAATATCGGCAAAGGATTGACGCTCCTTCTCATCTCGACTGTCGGGTATGTCGGTTACGTCGTCATCGCCCGCTGGTTTGATATTAATGGCTGGGAAGCCGTATTACCGCAAGCGATCGGGATGGTCGTCAGCGCAATTCTTCTTTCTTTACGAGAAGGAGACCTCTTCACGAAGAAAACTGCTGGCAATACCATCGGCGGACTCATGTGGGCTGTCGGGAACGTCGCTTTACTGTTTGCTACGGCAAAAGTTGGAGTCGCAACAAGCTTCTCCCTTTCTCAAACAGGTGTCGTCATTTCAACCATTGGTGGCGTCCTCTTGCTGAAAGAAACAAAAACGAAGAAAGAGATGACCTTCGTCATTATCGGTTGTATTTTAGTCGTTGCTGGTGGAATCATGATTGGATTTACGAAACAATAAATGAAGGAGTGAAGCATCATGTATGAAAGTTTAAAAGGAAAAGTTGCCGTCGTAACAGGTGGATCAATGGGAATCGGTGAAGCTATCGTTCGTCGTTATGCAGAAGAAGGCATGCGTGTCGTCATCAACTATCGCAGCCACCCGGAAGAAGCGAAAAAAATCGCTGAATCGATTCAAGAAAAAGGTGGGGAAGCCTTTATCGTCCAAGGGGATGTCTCAAAGGAAGATGATATGATCAATCTTGTGAAAGAGACGGTGGCTCACTTTGGTCAGTTGGATGTTTTCGTCAATAACGCGGGAATCGAGATGCCGTCAGCGTCCCACGAGATGTCGCTCGAAGATTGGCAAAAAGTCATCGACGTCAACTTAACAGGAGCTTTCCTCGGGGCACGAGAAGCACTGAAGTACTTCGTCGAACATGATGTCAAAGGTAGTATCATCAATATGTCGAGTGTGCATGAAATCATTCCGTGGCCGACATTCGTCCACTACGCTGCGAGTAAAGGTGGCGTCAAATTGATGACACAAACCCTTGCGATGGAGTATGCACCAAAAGGAATCCGGGTTAATGCGATTGGACCTGGTGCGATCAATACGCCGATTAACGCTGAAAAATTCGAAGATCCAGAACAACGCAAAGAAGTCGAGAGCATGATTCCAATGGGCAACATCGGGAAACCAGAAGAGATTTCTGCCGTTGCCGCATGGCTTGCATCTGACGAAGCAAGTTATGTCACAGGGATCACACTCTTT
>NZ_DJUM01000015.1:13323-13592 GCF_002440475.1 Exiguobacterium sp. UBA6282
CGTCTTTCCAAGCAGGACGCGGTTAACCTATTTTGAGTAGACAAGGAGAGAACCGCTCATGACCACTTTTTTCTCATTGATCCGTCGCGGAAATAAGTCAGCCCTTGCTGCCGCCATCGTCAATACGATCATTGCCGCGATCAAGTTCGTCGCCTATATCTTAACTGGGAATGTAGCGATGTTCGCTGAAATGATGCATACGATTGGTGACGCAGCGAACCAGTTCTTCGTCTACATCGGTTCTGCTCTCAGTAAAAAAGCACCAACGA
>NZ_DJUM01000049.1:0-938 GCF_002440475.1 Exiguobacterium sp. UBA6282
TGGACGATTCGATCGGTCAGTTTCTTTTTAACGGTCGACATCATCTGGTTCGTCCTTGCCGGACGCGGAAACGATGTCCCGTTCCTTGCGTTACAAGACGGCTATGCGATGAGCGGGATATTACCACTTCTCGTCGTCAGTCTGCTTGGTTGGATGGCGTTTTTCCCGCAAAAGTTATCCGGTCTGACAGCTGCCGGACGTGCCAGCTTGCTGATTTTGATGTTCGCGAGTACGCTTCAACTTGTCTTTACGGTGCAGGACGAAGCGGAGTATGACGGTGATTCCTCACTACGAACGGCATTGACCGTTGCGAGTCTGAGCGCCGGAAGTGGAGGGATGTATGACTGGATTCATGGTGGACAAGTCGTGTATCAAGCAGACGTCCTTGGAGCGAATGCGGAAATCCCGGTCTCGATGCTAAACGGGGAGACTTCAACGGAACAGCTCAATGACTCGATTCAGAAAGTTGTCGATGGGATTGATACGAATCGGGTGACGGAACAATTGCTGACGTTAGTCGGTGGAGAACGTCCAGATTTATCAGCGACACAATTGAAGCTTGATCCTGTTGATTACGGTGTCGCACGACAGACGATCCAAGCAATTGATGCTGAATCGGCCGGAACGACGGCACCAAACATCTCAAGTGAGAGTGCGTATTGGGTGTTGTTACTCGTGACATTTGTGATTTACTTCGTCTGTAGTATCCGGAGTTTCAAGTCGATCATCGACCCATTCATTTTTGCGATCGCGATCGGTGTCATCAGCTTCATCGTCAGTCAAGCTTCATATGTTCAGTTCGCGATGAAGTGGCGGAGTGACGTCTTATTCGAGTTCGCTCAACAGACGGCAGGATGGACGGTGCTTTTCGCAACAGGACTTGCGTTACTTGGTGGAATTCTTGGTTATGTCGTCCGGCGGAAGCCCGACAAAACGGT
>NZ_DJUM01000049.1:1055-6621 GCF_002440475.1 Exiguobacterium sp. UBA6282
CGTGCTTTCTTTTCCTGTAGGAGTTGAGAATGAACAATTACGTTCTACATCAATTATAAACGATACGTTTTCAGGTTCATGTCCTGAAATGTATCGTTTTTTTATGTGGTTCATCTCATTTGTATCATCTCCTTTTTTTACCATGTGAACCTGATTTGTAAAGGTAAAATCAACAATGTAAAGCCAGTATTTGGAATTGGTTAAGTAGGTTAAATAAGACGGATGTCCGACCTATTTGAAAGGACTATTAGCTATAATCGAACCATGCTAAATTAATGAAGCAGTTAAAACTTCCTGGGGGGAAATCCATATGAAAAAAGCTACAAAACTTGTCATCGCATCGACATTGATCGCACCGATGCTCGTACCAGTCGTTCAAGTCAAGACACTTGCTGCCGACAACAGTGTCGTCAAGTTACGCTTCTTAGAAACAACGGATTTACATACGAACTCAATGAACTACGATTATTTCAAGGATGCACAGGACGAGACGATCGGTCTTGTCAAAGCCGCTACAGTCATCAAACAGCAACAAACTGAAGTGGGTGCAACGAACAGTTTCTTATTCGATAACGGGGATACTCTTCAAGGAACGCCGTTCGGTGATTACGTGAAAAATCAGTACGACAAAGGAAACAAAGGCAAACATCCAATGTACGAATTGATGGAATACCTTGGTTATGATGCAGTCACGCTCGGAAACCATGAATTCAACTTCGGTCTTGATTTCCTTAAGTCAGCGATGAGTGCTTCGAGCGGTTCAATCAAGTTCGTCAACTCGAACGTATTGGATGCCGTTACGAAAAAGCCAATCGTCGCGGACTACAACAAAGATGGAAAAGACTATCAAATCATCGAACGTCAGGTCAAAGACCAGAACGGTGACATGAAAACAGTCAAGGTTGGTGTGTTCGGAGTCGTCACGCCACAAATCATGGCATGGGATGCGGGGAACCTGACGGGGAAAGTCACGGCTGAAGATATCGTCCCGACTGCGAAAGCAACAGCGAAGAAATTAAAAGACGCAGGAGCGGATGTCGTCGTTGCACTCGCACACACAGGTATCGGGGATACAGTGGATCAAAAAGATGGCGATGAGAATGTCGGCTACGCGTTAACGAAAGTCGCAGACATCGATGTCTTGATGACAGGTCATCAGCACGGAAAGTTCCCAGATGCGAAATCTGCATTTAACGGATTACCAAATGTTGATGCAACGAACGGTCTGATTAACGGTAAACCAGTCGTCATGGCAAACACACAAGGAAAAAATGTTGGTGTTATCGATCTTCAATTGAAGCAAGTCGACGGGAAATGGGTCGTGGATACGTCTGGCGCAAAACTAGCGGACGTGACGAAAGATACGACAGCAGATGCCGGCGCTGTCAAATTGATCGAAAAAGCACATGAAGGAACACTCGCTTACATCCGTCAAGAAGTCGGGACGATCAATGACGATATCCAGAGCTTCTTCGCTCTCGTGCAAGACGATGATTCAGTTCAGTTCGTGACGAACGCTCAAAAATGGTATGTCGAGAAACAACTGAAAGAAAATGCCGATCTTGCGAAGTATAAAGATCTCCCGTTGTTGTCAGCCGGTGCACCATTTAAGACAGGTGGTCGTAACCAGGTCAACGCGTCAGATTACACACTGATTAAAAAAGGACCGATCGCGCTCAAGAACGTCGCCGATCTCTATGTTTACCCGAATACACTTGAAGTCGTCAAAGTAACAGGGGCTGACGTCAAGGATTGGCTCGAGATGTCCGCAGGGCAATTCAATCAAGTCGACGGTGAGCAGACAGAGTTGTTGAATAAAGAATTCCGAAGCTACAACTTCGATATCCTCGACGGATTGACGTACGAAATCGACATCACGAAACCAGCGAAGTTTGATGCAGAGGGTGTATTAATCGATAAAAATAAAGATTTAGAGCACCGCGTCCAAAACATCAAGTATCAAGGCAAAGCGATCACAGACGACCAAGAATTCCTCGTCGCGACGAACAACTACCGCGCAGGCAGTGCGACGTTCCCGGGTCTTGGGAAAGGTCAAAATATCGTCTACAAATCGGCTTACGAAACACGTAACGTCATCTCGGACTATATCAAGGCGAAACAACCGGTTGATTACAAAGCGGACGACAACTGGTCACTCGTTGCAAGCAGACCGATGACGGTCAGCTTTGATTCAGCGGCTGCAGCTGCACCGTACGTTAAGCGGTACGAAGGCATCACGAATACAGGTGTAACACGTCCGGGCGAGACAGGTACGTTCCTTAAATTCAACATGAACGTGCCGATGAAAGACTTCACGGTCTCGGCAAAAGCAGTTAAACCAGGTGCGAAAGTCGTTACTGGTCAAGCCGTTCCGGGCGCAACAGTCACGGTCAAACTCGGTGATAAAGTCCTTGGTACAGCTACAGCAAACGAAGCGGGTCAATACGAAGTCGTGACACGTCCGCTCAAATTGCGTGATCAGTTGACGATTGTCTCTGAACTCAGCTTCATGAAGACAGAAACGAACGTCACAGTCGGCACAGGTGTCGTTGCGACACCAGCGATCGATAAAAAGTCAGCAGTCTACGGTTCAACGGTCCTCCGCGGTAAAGCAACGGAAGGTCTCGACGTGACGCTCTATAAAGGATCAACGAAAATTGCGAAAGCAAAAACGACGGCAAGTGGTTTCAAGATCGCGGTCAAGAACGGTCTAACGACTGGAACATATACGGTCAAGTCGACAGACATCTCGAACAAAATCACGAAAAAAGCGTCGTTCACGATTAAGAACACATACCCGGTCAAAAAATGGTCAGGTAAAAAGACGTTGACAGGTAAAGTCGAAAAACGTCAAATCGTCCGTCTCTACCAAAAAACAGAGTCTGGTTATCAATTGATTGCTCAAGACGTGGCGGATCAGCACGGGAACTATGTCTTGAAGATGCGTAAGGCATTGACGAACGGCTCGTACAAACTCAACATCTATACAGCTAAGGATCATCTCGATCAGTCACGCTACTTCATCACGAAGTAATATCTCACACGGATGTCTGCATATGCAGGCATCCGTTTTTATTTGATTAGATATGCGCGTTGCGAAAGTAGAAACAGTTTAATGCGTTCGTACATGATTGCTTGTTCGACCGTCAATTGATCCGTCGCATGCGACATGTAGAGTCGTGACTTTACTGTAAATACATCGTCCGTAATGAAGGGAAGTCCCATCTCCCGACAAACGGAAACAGGAACGAAGCTGAAATACCGTTGCTGGCGTAAGGCGAGCTGAAGTGAGACATCATCGATGTAGTGCGTGGTATCGGCATAGATGTTCAGTTCCGCCATCTTCAATTGGATGAAGCGGTTGTAGTCCTTATTGTGAGAGGGAAACAAAAAGGCAGTCTCCGTTGCATCCGTATAGAGTGCTGTAATCGCTTCTTTCTCTGAATAGGAAGCAGGGTAGGTGATGACGATCTCCTCTTCCACGATTGGTTCACTCGTAATGAGCGGATGTTTGAGTTCCATGAAGCTGATTGAGAAATGGAATTCTTGATGAAGGAGACCGCTCAGGATTTCACGGTTCGAGAGGATGTCCGAGTTGAACAAGGGAGCAGTTTGTGGAAGAAGAAACTCCTGTAGAATCAATTGGATGAAACGACCATGTGAACTGGCAAGACTGAGTGGTGTTTTCGTTGATGCATCGTTTCGTACCATTCGTTCCTGAACACGTGTCAACTCGTGTTCGATTTTTTCGACAGACTGAAGTAACAGTCGACCATTGTCAGTCAAACTGATCGTTCTACCTTTTCGATGAAATAATGTCGTGTTCAATTCACGCTCGAGTTTCTTGATCGTCGCACTAAGGGCAGGTTGGCTGATGAATAATCGTTCGGCAGCACGCGTCACGTTCAATTCCTCTGCAACGTGACGAAAATAATTTAAATGTAAGAGTTCCATGATATCCTCCTGACATAACCTATGGGTTATCAAAACATATAATTATATATATTTCTGTTTATGATGAAACTAGTATACCGTATATACCAGAGGTGATAGAAATGAAAATCGGAATTTACGGAGCAGGATCCCTTGGAACCATCATGGGAGCTTATCTAAGTCAACAGTATGCGGGTGTCGATTTGATTGATACGAACCGTGCACATATCGAGGCACTGAACACAACAGGGGCACACGTCATTGGTCCGGATTTAACGCAAGCTGTTCATGCAATTCATCCGGATGACATCACAGAGACGTACGATATCATATTATTGCTGACGAAGCAGGTCTACAATGAACCGGTCCTCGCGAAAGTGCGGACGATCTTGAAGGAAGACGGCATTCTCGTCTCCTTGCAAAACGGTGTACCGGAAGAGTTCATTCAACAACAGATTCCAAGCGAACGTATCATTGCGGGATCCGTCGAGTTCGGAGCGACATACGTCGGACCAGGTGAGTCACGCCTGACATCAGATTACGAGCACTTTAAGACGTATGCGATGCAAATCGGTGAACTGGACGGGAAGAAGACGGACCGGATCGTCCAACTGAAGGAAATCCTTGATCACATCGGTGGGACAGAAATCTCTGATAATCTACCGGGAACGAAATGGTCAAAACTCGTCATCAATAGTACGTTCAGCGGGTTATCCGCTGCGTGTAACGGTACGTACGGCGACGTTCTCGATCATCCTGTCTTGTTACGGGCAGCAATCCATACGATGCAGGAAGTCGTTGAGGTCGGTCACGCTCACGGCATCACATTCGCGCCGATGAGTACGTTTGAGCCGGCAGCTTACGCAACACTAGACGATATCGATGAAAAACTGATCACCGTACCACAATTGATGCACGGGTCGCGTGACTTAGAAGCAAGCATGTTGCAGGACTTACAAAAAGGTCGACCGACCGAAATTCGTTTCATTAATGGGATCGTCACGATGTACGGCAACACGTACGATATCAAAACGCCGTTCAACTCACTCATTCAAGAAATCGTCGAAGAAGCGCAAGCAGCGAAGACAGTTCCTGATTTTGAAACAAGTGTCGCACGCTTTGACACATTATTGAATGCATAAAGGAGGGATTCAAATGAAACAGAGCGATGTAAAGAACGTCGTCGCGACGCCGATCAATGCGCCGGTTTTTCCGGCAGTCGATATCTTCTTTCGGAATCGGGAATACTTGAACATCATCTATGAGACGGACATCGAAGCGTTACAAGCAGTCGTTCCGGAACCGCTTGAGGTGCTGAGCAATCAGATCAAGTTCGAAATCATCAATATGCCAGATAGCACCGGTCTTGGGAGTTATCTTGAGTGCGGGCAAGTGATTCCGGTTCGGTATCAAGGGGAAATCGGTGAGTTCTACCTATCGATGTATGTCAACAATCAGCCGGCGATCGCCTCTGGTCGTGAAGTGGCTGCTTTTCCGAAAAAGTATGGTTCACCCCGGCTTTATCTCGATAATGATGTACTCGTTGGTACGCTTGACTATCATTCGCTCCGCGTCGCACAAGCGACGATGGGATACAAGTATGTTCCGATGGCAGTCGAAGAAGCACAATCGC
>NZ_DJUM01000049.1:6719-7451 GCF_002440475.1 Exiguobacterium sp. UBA6282
CGCTGACTTCCCTGTTCGAAAGATCGTCGATGCCCAGCATATCATCGCCGATCTCCGACTGGGTGGACCTGCGAAACTGTATGATTATCTAAAGGACTAACACTTCTCTAACATCATATGTAGCAAAACGACCTCCAAAACGGATGGTCGTTTTGTTTTACCCCAAAAACTGGCATACTGAATTTAGAGGGGGAAACGACCATGCGACAAGTCATTGTGTTACCGTATCAATCAGAATGGGCGAGTGCATATACACGAGAAGCGGACCGGTTACGAGAGGTGTTTGGAGCACGTCTTAAGCAAATCCATCATATGGGAAGTACATCAGTTCCGGGACTCGCAGCAAAACCGATCATCGATATCCTGCCCGTCGTCGATGCGCTCGAGGGGATCGAGCAGTTCGACGCACGGATGGAAGCAATCGGCTACGAGGCGAAGGGTGAATTCGGGATGCCGGGACGTCGCTATTACCGAAAAGGTGGAGACGAACGGACGCATCATATCCATCTCTATGCGACGGGAAATCCTGATATCAAGCGCCATCTCGTCTTCCGGGATTACTTACGCAAACATCCAGAAGAAGCCGCTGCTTACGGGGCATTAAAGGAACAGTTAGCGACAACATATCCGCTTGATATCGAAGCCTATATCGCCGGTAAGGATGCGTTCGTCAAGGAACTCGAACTCCGCGCAATTGCTTGGGGGAACGCGCATGACTGACTGGGAACGTGC
>NZ_DJUM01000044.1:0-28861 GCF_002440475.1 Exiguobacterium sp. UBA6282
GAACTTCACCAATTTCAGTAAGCGTCAATTCCTCATAGTAGAACAAAGAAACGACAAGTTGTTCTTTTTCTGATAACCCTTCGACTTCCTCTGCCAGTTTAGCAATCAACTCACGCATTAACAACATATCTTCTGGTGTAGCGGTATCCGGATCAAGATAGGAGACGGTCATCGCTTTTCCCTCATCTTGTAACGTGACTGCTTCATCGATCGATAATACATTCGCGAAATAACTTTCTGCTAACGCACCCTTGACCTCGTCTGGTGTCATATTGACGATAGAAGAGACTTCTTCTATCGTCGGCGTCCGTTGCAAGGATTGTTCTAGGATCTCGACAGCTGCCTCGACCCGCTTTGCTTTTTCGCGTAAGGAACGTGGTAACCAATCGATTTTACGAAGCCCATCTAAAATAGCTCCTCGAATCCGAAAGGCGGCATACGTGTCGAATTTATTATTATGATTTTGATCGAATTTTTGAAGCGCATCGTACAATCCCATCATCCCTAAACTTTTCAACTCGTCTCGATCGACACTTTTAGGCAATGTCGCACTTAAACGCTGAACGTGGTATTGAACAAGTGGTTCATAATTGTGAAGTAACAGGTCTGCCACCGCAATATCGCGTGTGGTCAGCCATCGATCCCAAAGTTGTTGTAATTCCTCACGCATGACCATTCCTCCTCTAGATTTCCAGCGTCCCGACATTCACCGTCCGGATGACGAGACGCCCTGATTGTGAGTGGAACTCGATCGTTCGTCCATTCGTGCCGCCAACATCTTCAGCAACGAGTGGAATTTTGACTTGTTGAAGCATTGCTTTGACCGCAGCGATATTTCGCTCACCGATCCGCATTGATTCATGTTCATATTTAAATTGAAACATCTGAGCCCCACCAGCAATCTTCGCACGTAATCGGATGGCACCACTTGCTCGAAGTTGGCGGGCTACTTCTAGAATTGCCGTATCGGCAAACTTCCCGACTTCAAGCTCCCGATTCCGACTGATAGCTGAATCAGGTAACATGACATGCGCCATACTCGATAACCCTTGTTCCAGGTCGTAGATGACAACGCCTACACACGATCCAAGACCTGCCGTTCGTAAAATGACGGGGTGCTTACTGATGGCGTACTCCGCAATGCCAATCCGTACGATTTCATCCATTCATGTCCACACCCAATCGTTCAAAGACCGTCTGAAAGGCGTTAGCTTCAGGCAACAAAAGTAAATGTCCGGTCAAATCGTTTCCTGCACTAGACAAGTGCGTGTCAATATAGACAGCCATATTTCCAGGAGTCGTTGATTCAAGTAAGGCTACTTCAAGTAACGCACCTACCATATCAAACGCCGATGCAGGAACACTGACATGTAACGATAAGTTAAGCCAATCGGAGATAGCCCGAGCATACGCTCCTATTAAAATATTCCCAATTTCTTCCCATGCGGAAACCCCCATTTCGTGGGACTCGGAAAAAAAGTGGAATTCCGTCTGCATCAATTGACTCACAAGTTTTTCTGCATCGCGTAGTGGCATCAAAAAGAGTAACGTGGCTTGAATGTCTCCAGAAAAACGTAATAATGCACCAGCAGTATACGTCTCAGCTCCTCCACTTCGCTCGACGATCGTCGTGAAATCCTCCAGCTCAGCGGAAGGGACTTCGATCTCAATCGGCTGTCCGAGTAAAGTAGAAAGTGCCGTTACCGCGTGACCGGCTCCAATGTTGCCGACTTCTCTTAAGATGTCACGTTCGTTTGGGTTAAGCATGAACGATGTCCTCAAATAAGCGATTCGGTTCAATCAACGAGAACAATTGCTGATCGCCTTTGGCGACTGCAGTCAAATATGAGGCATCCTCCTGCTTTTGTTCACTGAGCGGTTCAATGCGAACATCCGTTGATTCGACGACTTCGTTTGCCCGGTCGACGATGAATCCAGCATCTCCATGCTCTAAAGTGGCGATGATGATGCGTGTCTCTTCTGTCTCTTTCGCTAACTCGAATCCAAGACGAGCACGCAAATCAATCACGGGCGTAACGACACCGCGTAAATTGATGACTCCTTTGACATAAGATGCAGCGTTCGGAATCCGCGTGATCGGGATGAGCCGTTCGATTGAACGAACAGACTGTACATCAATACCGTATGCATTATCTTCTAATTGAAAAACAACCCATTTTTGTTCCATCTTCGTTCCCCTCACTTCCGTAATAGTGCATTGCTGTCAATGATCAACGCGACTTGCCCGTCTCCAAGAATCGTCGCACCAGAAATGGCACGGATTCCTTCAAGATAACTGCCAAGTGGTTTCATGACGATCTCTTGTTGACCAATCAATTCAGATACAATCAAACCAGCTAATTTTTCACCACTCCGGACGACGACGACCGAATAGGCTTCTGCCTCATGTTGCGGCAACCCATAAACCTCATTTAACGAAATAAGCGGAACCAACTGCCCACGGAAATCAAATACTTTTTCCCGGTGTGCTTGTAGAATGGCTGATTTACGTAAAGAGGTTGTTTCGATGATGGCAGTCAATGGAATCGCATACGTCTCTTGTCCGAGTTCTACGAGCATGGCTGAGATGATCGATAGCGTCAGTGGTAAACTGATTCGGAAAATCGTTCCTTCTCCTCGACGTGTCTCGACGAACACTTCTCCGCCCAGTGACTCGATCTTCGATTTGACGACATCGAGACCAACACCACGACCAGACAAGTCGGTGACTTCTTCTGCCGTTGAGAAACCAGGTGCAAATAACAGCATCGAAGCCTCTTCCATCGTTAATTGCATTGCTTCTTCTTCCGTGATCAATCCTTTTTCAATCGCGATCCGTGTGACACGTTCGTGATTGATACCGGCTCCATCATCTTCAATCTCGATGAAGACCCGGTTTCCTGAGTGATAAGCACGTAGCGAAAGATTTCCTTCGACCGGCTTATTTGCTAAAATACGTTCTGCCTTGTTCTCAATCCCATGATCAATGGCATTTCGGATCAAGTGGACGAGTGGATCACCGATCTCATCGATAACTGTACGGTCAAGTTCCGTCTCGGCACCCGTAATGTGTAATTTGATATGTTTTCCGACATCTTTCGAAACGGAACGCACCATTCGTGGGAATCGGTTGAACACTTGTTCGATCGGCATCATCCGTAACGTTAGGACGAGCGATTGCAATTCATTCGTACCTCGTTTGATCCGTTCGACCGTATCTGTCAATTCAGGTGAGCTGACTTCTGCTGCAATACGCTCCAAACGTCCGCGATCGATGATGAACTCTTCGAACAGGTTCATCAAACGATCGATTCGCTCGAGGTTAACACGAATCGTTTTCGAAGCGACAGGCGCAGATATGTCTATTTGGTCGGATGATTCCGGTGAAGCTACTGATGCAGAGACAGATGTCGGCACAGGAACTTCCTGCGGCAGTGTGGACGTCGCCACCTCCGCTTCAGGTGTTGTCTCGAATGTGTCGATCGTTACTGTCGCAACTTCGGATACAGAAGCAATCGCTTCTTGAATCGTCACCTGATCTTGTTGCGTCACGAACAATACTGAGAACGTCGTCTCAAAATGCTCCTGCTCCAGTTCATCAGATGTCGGGTTCGATAAGATGACATCTCCGAGTTGTTGTAAACGATCAAACACCATATAAACGCGTGCCGCTTTTAAGATGACGTCCGCCGAGAGTTCGACGTGGACGATATACGCTTGATAACCGGATGCAATCGATTGTTTGACGACTGCCTCCGAGTAAACGTCGCACTCAAAGGTTTGTGAAGCAACTATAGGTGTAACTGGAACGATTTCTTCTTGCTCGGGACGAATGAACTGCTGTAAACGTCTCACTGTTTCAGTGACGTCAAGCTTTCCTTTCCCACCTCGACTGATGTCTTCTACCATCGTCTCTAGTTGCTCGGCGGCTACGAAGAGAACATCGATCAGTTCAGCAGTAGCAGGTTGTTTTTTCGATCTGACTAAATCAAGGGCACTCTCCATCTCGTGCGTTAAATCAGCGATTGCGTCGTATCCCATCGTTCCTGCCATTCCTTTTAACGTATGGGCAGAACGGAAAATTTGATCGATGACCGCCTCGTCGTCTCGCCGCTCCTCAAAAACTAATAAGCTTGTATTGATTGCTTGTAAATGCTCCATCGACTCATCGAGGAACAACCCTACATATTCATTTAAGTCCATGACTGATACCCTCCTTTAATCTTAACGGACATGATCTTTTCTTTTTTTCAGACGATGTAACAATCGATCTAAAAACTTCCGTTCCTTGACTTGTACACCTGTTAACGATGTCGTGATGTGATCGAGCCGCCAACTGACGTCGCTCGTTCGATCCATCAAATAAAATGGCATCTGTGCCTTGACTGCTTTAACGACTGTCGGATCTTCTGGTAAAAAACCGGTAAAGCGAAGAGGTTTTTGCAAGAACTGTTGGCTGACAAGTGCTAATCGATCAAACGTTTCAAGCGCTTCCCCACCATTCGTCGCCCGATTGACAACAACGGAAATCGGAAGATCCGTCGCATGATGGTGTGCCAGTTTGACAAACGCATATCCGTCCATGATCGAAGTCGGCTCTGGCGTGACAATCAACCATGCTTCGTCTGCACTACTGATGAAATCAAATGTCTGATGATTCGCACCGGCTCCTAAATCGAGTAACACATAGTCATATTCATAGAAAAATTGGAACTCCCGTAGAAGGAACATCACGTCTTCCTTCGTCAGATTCGTCAATTCTGCAAAACCACTTCCGCCATGAATGAAATGAAGAGACGGAGACTGTTCCACGATTGCGTGCTGGAGTGATTCTCGTCGTTTGACGCATTCCATTAAAGATGACTTCGACGATTTACCGAATAGAATCCCGATNNTTCAAGATCAATCAAAAGCACTCGTTTTTCTTGCAACGATAATGCCACGCCAAGATTCACCGCGACATTCGTTTTACCGACGCCACCTTTTCCACTCACGATGGCAATCGTCTTCGTTTCCTTGACGGTCACTTTAGATCGTAAGACACGTGCTTGATCTTCTCGCATCATCTCATCCCTCTCTCGACAATCATTCGGGATAACTCATCCGCCGTAGCGAACGTGATGTCTTCCGGCACTTCTTGCCCCGTCGTCACACAATAGATCGGCAACTTCGTCTCGGTCGCGAGTCCGAATATCGACCAGAGTTCACTTGTTTCATCTGCTTTCGAAAAGACGATTCCGGATAAAGGAATCTTGCCGAAACGGTCGTGGATTTGTAATAAATCTCGGTATTTCGAGGTCAAACTAAGAACCAAAAATACATCCGTATCCGCAAAATCATGCCGACTTCGTAACTGCTCCACATACGCTTCGTCTAAGAAATTTCGCCCCGCTGTATCGACAAGTACGATGTCACACGATGCTAACGCCTGCTTGGCTCGTTCGAAATCATCCAAGTCATATGCGACATGAATCGGAATGCCTAATATGTCTGCATATGTTTTTAATTGTTCAATCGCTGAGATCCGGTATGTATCGGTCGTGATGAGTCCAACTCGTTGATTTTTAATGAGAGCATGGTGAGCAGCAAGCTTAGCGATGGTCGTTGTCTTTCCGACACCAGTCGGTCCTGTCAACATGACATACCGTGCAGTCGACGGTGTCACGCGTAATGACGCTTTCACTTCTTCCGTCAAGAGATCCGTTAACTCCGTTTGTTGTGTTTGATAATACGCAGTCAATAACCGTTCGTGTAATCGTTCAGATACCTGCTGTAACGCTGGTTCAGCCAGTAACGGCGCATAATGTCGCAATTCTTTTGGCAATGGTCGCTCGCCGACCGTAACAATCGTCGGACGCACTGGTACTGGTTGGATAATTTCCACAACCTCCTGTCGACTCGTTGCTTGCTTCGAGACGACAGGTTCGCTTGAGACATGTTCATCCACCGATGCAACCAATTCCACTTTTTTCTTCGCAAATAAACCAAAGAATCCGCCCACTTTGATGTGGCGAGTATTTAATATAATGGCATCGTTCCCGAGTTCGCGTTTGATCCGTTCCATGGCCTCGCTAACAGAATCCGCCGTGACTTTTTTGACTATCATTTCTTAAATCACCCCAATACTCTTGACTTCGATCGTCGGCATTAATTCGTTATAGGACAAAATCGGAATATCTGGAAAATAGCGTTCTGTCAATTGACG
This sequence comes from Exiguobacterium sp. UBA6282, assembly GCF_002440475.1. Taxonomy (NCBI): domain Bacteria; kingdom Bacillati; phylum Bacillota; class Bacilli; order Caryophanales; genus Exiguobacterium; species Exiguobacterium sp. UBA6282. The sequence goes on from NZ_DJUM01000044.1 coordinate 6,206, forward strand.
AACGAACATCCGGATACTTGGAGAAGTCAGGATGATCGGATGCGCCCCGTATCGTTCGAATTCCATTGCTCGCTCTTGCAACGTCTCGATGAAACGTGTCGCCTTTTCGGGATCAAGCGCTAAATAATTACCGAACTCAGTCTTTTGGATGGCCGACTGGATATCCAGTTCCATCTCACTTGAGATCGTCACGACGTGCAAGACATCTCCTTGCATGACCTGTTCCGTAATTTGACGCGATAAGGATTGACGAACATATTCCGCGAGCAATTCGCTGTCTTTCGTCACAGCTGCATAATCTGCGAGCGTTTCGAAAATCAATGGTAGATTTCGAATCGAGACTTTTTCTTTTAGTAATTGAACGAATACTTTTTGAAGTTCACCGATCGATAACAGCTGTGGTGTGACTTCTTCGACTAGAATCGGATGCGATTCCTTCAAATGGTCGACTAATTGTTTCGTCTCTTCTCGTCCGAGTAATTCAGCGGCATGTTTCTTCAAGAGCTCCGTCAAATGTGTCGCGACGACAGATGGTGGATCAACGACCGTATACCCTGACATCTCTGCTCGACTACGTGTCTGTTCATCAATCCAGAGTGCTGGCATACCAAAGGCTGGTTCGACCGTTTCGATACCTCGAATTTCTGGATCATCGACACCTGGGCTCATCGCTAAGTAATGATCCAGTAAAAGCTCACCACTTGCCATCTCACTTCCGCGAATCTTGATTCGATACTGGTTCGGGGATAACTGCAGATGATCGCGAATCCGAACGGTCGGTAGAACGAATCCAAGTTCAAGCGCTAGCTGCCGACGAATCATGACGACACGATCGAGTAAATCGCCGCCTTGGGCTTCATCAGCGAGTGGAATCAATCCGTAACCGAATTCGAATTCAATCGTATCGACATTGAGTAAGGAAATGACTGATTCGCTTGATCGTAAGTTTTCACTCGGTGCTTCTTCGACCGCAACTTCTTCTTGCATCGTCTTCGTCGTCTGCTTCATCCGCCAAGCGAAGAAGCCGAACAGGGCTGCAATCGGCATCGTGACGTAGTCGGGAATCGCCGTGAACAATCCGAGAAAGAAGATTGCCCCAGCTGCGATTCCGACAAGTAAAGGTGTCCGTGCCAATTGACCGATGACATCCTCACCGAGGTTTCCGTCTGAAGTCGAGCGCGTGACGATGATCCCGGTCGCCACCGAAATTAAAAGGGCTGGGATTTGACTGACAAGACCGTCTCCGACCGTCAGTAACGTGTACAGTTCGACTGAATCTGCCATCGGTAAACCTTGCTGAACGACACCGATGATCATTCCGAAGATTAAATTGATGATGACGATGATGATCCCGGCGATCGCATCTCCTTTAACGAACTTCGAGGCACCATCCATCGCACCGTAAAAGTCTGCTTCAGACTGGATTTTTTGGCGGCGGGTCCGAGCTTGTAATTCATCGATCATACCGGAATTCAAATCAGCATCGATTGCCATCTGTTTCCCTGGCATCGCATCAAGCGTAAAACGTGCCGACACTTCCGAGACCCGTTCCGAACCCTTCGTGATGACGAGGAACTGGATTAAGACGAGAATCAAGAAGACGACGAAGCCGACGAGCGGCTTACCGCCGACCACAAAGTTACCGAAAGCCTCGATGACTTCGCCACCGTTTCCGTTTGACAGGATTGCCCGTGTCGTCGAGACGTTAAGCGCAAGACGAAACAAGGTAACGATCAATAACAATGTTGGAAAGACAGAAAACTCTAGTGCCTCTTTGGCATTCATCGCAACGAGCAATACCATCAAGGCAATGAGAATATTGATGATGATTAAAAAATCGAGCATGATAGCGGGCAGTGGAATGACGAGCATGAAGACGATCATGATGACGCCTAGCAGGACCGTTAAATCTCTTGTTGATATACTCATGATGCTTCATCCTTTCATTTTGCTTGTTTCAGTTGATAGACAAAGGCGAGTGTTTCAGCGAGCGCCTGATAGAACGTTTCATCCACTGCCATACCAATTTCTGATTGAGCGAACAACGCCCGCGCGAGCGGACGGTTTTCAACAATCGGGACCTCAGCTGCTGTCGCCTTCTCCCGAATCCGGAACGCGACAGCATCTACGCCTTTCGCAACGACGATCGGTGCCATATGTTTACCGTCATCGTATTGGATCGCTACCGCATAATGGGTCGGGTTCGTGATAACGACGTCGGCATTTGGTATTTCTTGCATCATCCGCCGCATCGCCATCTCCCGTTGTTGTTGTTTAATCTTTCCTTTGATTTGAGGGTCACCCTCTGTGTTTTTATGCTCATCCTTTAAATCCTGCTTACTCATTCGGATCGACTTCTCGAAATCAAATTTCTGATAGGCAAAATCAAGAATGGCTAATGCAATCAAGGCGATACTGACCGATAAACCGAGTAAAAATGTTAAATGACCAATGATAGCTAACGCATCGCCAATCGGTTCCGAGGTCAATCTCGAGATCTCGACCTTGTTGTTCCATAAGACTGTTCCACTTGTTACACCGATCACCAGCAATTTAAAGACCGATTTCAAAAACTCGACGAGTGCTTTGACGCTCACGATCCGTTTGACGCCTTGAAGCGGATTGATCCGGTCCAGTTTCGGCTGAATCGCCTCACCGCTTAAGAGCACACCGATTTGGACGAAGTTTCCGAGAATACCAATCACGACCGCTGTTAAAAAGAAAGGTGCGACTAAAATCCCCATTTGCATCAGCATCTCGATGAGAATCTGTTCAACTCGTCCTTCTTCGACCGCTTGCAGGACTTGATTAGCACTAAGACCATCTTGCAGGACGAGAACGAAACGCCGTCCTAGAAACGGACCAAAAAAATAGAGGACGAGAAACATGGCGAACAACATGAAACTGCTTGTTAAATCTGCTGATTTTGCGACTTGTCCCTTCTTACGGGAGTCATCCCGCTTTCGAGGTGTCGCCTTTTCCGTCTTTTCACCAGCGAAATACTGAAGATCAAGGCGTAATCGATATGAATGCATGTCCTCAACCTCCTAGTAATCGAATGGCATCTGCAAGTACATCCTGCAACAACGGAACGAATCGACCGATTCCTGTGATCGTTGCACCTGCTAATAAAAATAGAATCACATATCCCATCAGCAGTTTGACGGAAAAACCAATCGCGAAAATGTTGAACTGAGGTGCCGTCTTCGCGAGGAATCCGAGTGCGAGATCCACTAAAAATAGGGAAACGACAAGTGGCATCGCCATTTGTAACGCAGTTAACATGGCAAGCCCAACGACCCGAATGACAAGACTCATCCCAGCGTCGCCCGATACCGCAAGCAGACTGCCCGGCGGAAAGATTTGAAAACTCGTGTAGATTCCGTCAAGCAGGATTAAATGCATATCAGAAGCGAGTAGAACAAGTAGCGTCAACATGTAATAAAATCGTCCGACGATCGGTGACTGTCCACCAAACATCGGGTCATAAGCGGAAGCCATCGCGAGACCCATCTGCAAATCGATGATCGAACCGGCAATTTGTGGCGCATACAATAAAAAACTAGCAAGTAAGCCAAGCGCTAGACCCACTAAAACTTCCGTTCCCATCCGAAAGAAAAAATCGAAGTCTTCTACTCGAACGTCTGTCTTTACAGCGTAACTTGCAAAGTAAGCAAGACCGGCCGCAAGCGCTAATTTATGTTGCGCTGGTAATTGCTTTGAGGAAAACAATGGAGCCGCGACAAGAAAACCGACGATTCGTCCAAAGACGAGCAAAAAAACACTCAGGAAAGATAGTAACGTCATTTGCGGGAAACCTCAGCGATTTGCTTAAATAAGTCAATCGTAAAGGTCTGTAATTCCTGCATGATCCATGGTCCGAAAAAAACGAGTGCTAAAAATACGGCAACGATCTTTGGAACGAACGATAGCGTCTGTTCCTGAATCTGTGTCGTCGCCTGCAAAATACTGACGAGCAGACCGACGACGAGCGAGACCAGTAATAAGGGAGCTGATACTTTTAGTAATGTCCAGACAGCAGAGCTTGCCAACTGAATAATCATTTCTTGAGTCATCTTCTCTCCCCCTAACGCATACTGACGAGCAGTGATTCAACGATCAGGTGCCAGCCATCGACTAAAATAAATAACAAAAGTTTAAACGGTAAGGCAATCATGACCGGCGGTAACATCATCATCCCCATCGACATCAAGACACTCGAGACGACCATATCAATGACAAGGAATGGAATGAAGATCATGAATCCGATTTGAAAAGCCGTCTTCAATTCACTAATCGCATATGCTGGAACGAGTGCGACGAGTGGGATATCTTCAATCTTTTTCGGTTTTTCATAATTGCCGTATTTTAAGAACAACTCTAAATCATTCGTTCGCGTGTGTTTTGACATGAATCGCTTCATCGTATCCCCAGCTTTATCAAATGCCTCATCTTGACTGATTTTATCTGCCATATACGGTTTCAAGGCTGTCGTGTTCAATTCTGATAAAACGGGTGACATGACGAACAGCGTGATGAACAGTGCCAGTCCAACGAGTAGCTGGTTCGGCGGCGTTTGTTGTGTTCCAAGGGCAGAACGGACAAAAGACAACACGACGACGACACGCGTAAAACAAGTCATCAAGATCAGTAATGAAGGGGCTAACGACAATAATGTCAGCAATACGAGTAGTTTGATCGATGTCGCCGTTCCTGAAGGAGTATCAAGTGAGATTAGATTTTCAATCGTGTTCATGAGCGTCCTCGATTCTTTTGCAATTGTTCGAGTTGTTGTTTGAATGTCTCAAGAAACGGTGAAGATCCCGTTTTAGATGAAGACTCTTCAAGATCCATCGGCTCATATCCCTCTAAATCATCAAGTGTATCTAACAACTGTACGTTCTCTCCAACACCTACGACATAAATCTTGTCCTGCACCTTCACTAACTGGACGGATCGATCCTTTCCTAGTGGTACACCACCTAGGTGAGTCAATCGACCAGAATGTCTCACACCTCGTGTCCGTTCATGAATGAATCGTGTCACAAGGATGAATCCGCCGATCAAAACGACGAGAACGACGACTCCTTTGAAGATAGTCAACGCCATGGAAGGACTCTCATCGACTTGCTGAGTCGTTGGTGTATCGCTCTGAGTTGGATTCAATTTTTCTTCGACTGTTTCCGCTTGCACAGGAAGCGCAAGCAGAAACAGGAGACAAATCAGCAAAGTCACTTTTTTCATGACGAGACAGTTTTCGAGACCGCTTCAAGCACACGATCCGCTTGGAACGGTTTAACGATGAAATCTTTTGCACCTGCTTGAATCGCATCGATGACCATCGACTGTTGCCCCATCGCTGAACACATGATGACTTTAGCGGCAGGGTTAAATGCTTTGATTTCTTTAAGCGCAGAGATTCCGTCCATTTCAGGCATCGTAATGTCTAGCGTGACGAGGTCCGGTGTCAATTCCTTGTACTTAGAGACCGCTTCGCGTCCGTTTTCTGCTTCACCGACGACATCATAGCCGTTCTTCGATAAGATTTCCTTGATCATCATCCGCATGAAAGCGGCGTCGTCTACGATTAATACTTTTGCACTCATATTAGTTCCTCCTTAGAACATCCGAAGACGTTCTTTTGTATTTACGATTTCTGTAATGCGTACACCGAAGTTTTCTTCGATGACGACCACTTCACCTGTTGCGATCAATGTATTGTTGACGAGAACGTCAACCGGTTCTCCTGCCAGTTTATCCAGCTCAATCACGGAACCTTGTGTCAATTCCAATATGTCACGAACGGAGCGACGTGTCCGTCCTAACTCAACCGTGACGTTCAACGGAACGTCATATAACATCCCAATATTTCCTGGCGTACCCTCTACTTCCATCTCACCTAATTGGCTGAATTGAACCGGACTGACACCGACTGGCGTTGCTTTCGGTTCAGGTGATGCAACTGTAGTTTGTTGTGCCATTGCTGGCGCCGATGGTGGTGATGGTGATGGTTGTGCTTGCTCCGTTACTTGTGGTGCAGGCTCTGCTTGTTGAGTCGTACTCGCGCTAAAGAGTTTTTGAATCAATTGTTTCGAGAAGTCCAGTGGTGCTAATTGAACGATTTTTGAATCGATCATCGTGCCAATCTTAAGATCAAACTCGATGATGACCATGTTCTCCCAAAGAGAAAAGCTATCGACGATACTCTTATCTTGAGAAAAGTCGAAGATTTCAACTGCTGGCGGCGAAATATCGATTCGCATCGAGAATACAGTCGACATCGAGGTAGCAGCTGCTCCCATCATCTGGTTCATCGCTTCCTGTACGGCAGATAGAGCAATCGGGTCCATCTCCAGTGACTCGTCGATGACGCCATCGCCTCCCATCATCAGGTTCGCGATGACGGAAGCATCTCGCTGTGTCAGGATCAGGACGTTTTCTCCTTTGAATCCTTCCGTATAACCGACACGTAGCGCGACGTGCGGAATCGGATAACGACTGCGTAATTCTTCCATGGAGATCATTCGGACGTGCGGTGTCGTAATCTCTACTTTTTGATTCAACAATGCTGATAAGGCCGTTGCCGAATTACCAAGTGAGATATTTCCGACCTCCCCTAATGCATCAATCTCCATGTCATCTAGTATTTCCTTTACGTCTGGCTCTTGCGGTTCATCGGTGGATGGCGTTCCGCGTAATAACGCATCGATTTCATCTTGCGAAAGCATATCGCTCATGTTATTCCTCCTCAATTCGTTGTAAGACTTGCAAAGCGAGGTGTTTCCCGTTTAATCCCGGTCGCGCCTTGAACATCTTCCGGTCGTCGACGAATACATCGACGGCATCCGAGGCTCGTGTCTTCAGGGATAAACAATCGCCTACTTCGAGGTGTAACAATTCACCAAACGAAAGCTCTGTTTGGCCGAGCACTGCTTTTAAATCGACGACGGAACTCATCAACTGCGTTTGCATGTGTTCAGACTCTTGATTATCTGCTGTCGTTCGCTTTTCTTGTTGCATCCAATAATGACTTGATAATTTCGGAAGAACGGATTCAAGGGTCACGAACGGCAAGCAGACATTCAACGTACCGCTCACTTCTCCGACCGTTACGTAAATCGAGACGAGAATGACTGTCTCATTTGGAGAGACCAGTTGCAGAAACTGCGGATTGATTTCCAAATCATCGTATTCCGCTTCGACTTCTGTTACCGACTCCCAAGCCGCCCCGTATTGAACGAAGGCACGCTTGAACAGTTGTGTTAGTATACGTGTCTCGATTTCCGTCAAATTCTCGATCTTGTTCATTCCTTCACCTGGTCCCCCAAGTAAACGATCGAGCATCGCATAGGCGATGTTCGGATTGACTTCAAATAAGACTTTTCCATCGAGCGGATGAAGATTCACTAGATTAATCAACGTCATGTTCGGAATGGAATGAATGAATTCATCATACGGAAGTTGTTCGACCGTATTAACCGTGAACTGAACATATGTCCGAAGTTGTGCAGAAAAATGTGTCGTCAAGACTCGGGCGAACTGTTCATGAATACGCGTCAAATTCCGTAATTGATCTTTTGAGAAACGGAGTGCTCGTTTAAAGTCATAGACCTTGACTCGACGCTGCTCCTCTTGACTTCGGATTTCCTCGACTTCCATATCTCCGCTTGAAATGGCTGATAGCAAGGCATCGATTTCATGTTGGGATAATACTTCGCTCATGCTGCCACCTCACTGGATGATTTTTTTCGTCGTGTAGACACGCTGGACATCGCCTTCTTGGATGAGCTTTTTGAATTGCATCCGTAACCGCTCTTCAAGCTTCTCCATATCCGCTTTTGAGTCTAAGTCCGACTTTTTCATAGCCGAAAGGTCACCCAAGATGATGTTATTGATTTGAAACTTTCGTAATTCTAAATCGTCACGCGTTGCTTGATCATCGGTGACGATCGTGAACTGGACATTTAAGAAACGTTCGTCAGCGATGTTCGTTGTCAAGTCGTCCGTTTGCAGACTTCGTGCATCAAGTTCTTCACCTGTCGGTTGTTCAACTTTTGCTTCCGTCGTGTCATTTGCTAAAAAATAATTCATGATCATGTATCCTGCCCCGATCATCAATGCTGCAACAATGATCATGATCAAGGGGATTTTCAGTTTACTCTTCTTCTTTTCCTCGGCCATCTTCGAGCCTCCTTACACTGTTCAAGCCCGCTAATCCGATTTGTTGATAAAAAGCGATTGCGATTGCTTTGACCTCTTCCATTGATTCCTTCACGACATAAATCTGTCCTCCGATGAGTTGAATCGTCGTATCCGGTGTAGAACGGACGGATTCGATCAACACGGCGTTCAGTACGAGTGGTGCGTTACGTAACGTCGTTAACGTGATCATCGTTTCAAATTGACCAGTTCCTCAAGAACCTGGTCCGATGTCGTGATGATTCGCGTATTCGCCTGGAAACCACGTTGAGCAATGATCATCTCCGTGAATTCTTCTGATAAGTCGACGTTCGACATCTCAAGCGTTCCCGACGTCAACTGTCCCATTCCGTTCAAGCTCGGTGTTCCGAGTACCGGTGGACCTGAGTTCTGTGATGCGGCGAATACGTTGACACCTGATTTTTCTAGACCACCCGGGTTAGCAAAGTTCGCGATCGTGATATAACCGACGTTTTGCAATGCTCCCGTCGTATCGACGTAAGTGACGAGACCGTCTTTACCAATCGATAAGTTACGTGCATCCGTTGGTACTTTTAGTTTTTGGAATCCTGCACCACCTGCTTCCGGGAGTGGTACTGGCGGAGTACCGTTTGCAGCTGCTTGTGTCCCGGTACCGATTAAGTAGTTTCCGTCACCTGTAACTAAGTTTCCATCAAGATCCGTATAGAAGTTACCTGAACGAGTATAACGAATCCCTTCCGCCGTGACGACCTGGAAGAATCCTTCCCCAGAGATCCCGACATCGAGGACGCGACCTGTATTCTGAAGCGCACCTTGGTTATACACATTATCGACTGTTGACATCGATGCTCCAAGACCGACCTGTTTCGGGTTCGTCCCACCGACATTGCCGCCTGCACCAGATGATGAGCCGACCGATTGACTGACGAGGTCTTTAAACGTCACCCGTCCTTTTTTATAACCGAACGTGTTGACGTTCGCGATGTTATTCCCGACGACATCCAGTTTTGTCTGGAAGTTCTTAAGCCCACTGATTCCTGAATACATTGAACGTAACATTATTTTTCCTCCTTTGATTGAATCTGCGTCAATTCGTAAACACTGATCTGTTTTCCGTTCGATAGTTCGGCCATGATATCCAGCCCATCCCGTTTTACACTAACGACACTGGCTGTCTCTTCGACGGTGGTCGTCTGCTCAGCACCTGAAGCATCCGTCGTCTTCGACTCCGCTTCATAACTGACTTTTTTACCAATCAGATTGCTGTAGGACAGCAATGCTGTTGCATGTTGGTTCAAGACCATCGTATCCATCGTCTTCCCGATTGCTTGCATCTGTTCCAGCGAAGAAAACTGGGCCATTTGAGCGATGAAATCCTTGTCTTCCATCGGTGCTGTTGGATCCTGATTCGAAAGCTGGGCAATCAGAATTTTCATGAACATATCCTTATCCATCGCTTTATTCGTCGGTACCTGTGATTTTTCAGGAAGCTGGTATGAACTACTATCCGTTTTGATTGCGTCAGTCATCGTCTTCCTCCTCTTCTTCGTCTACTGGAACGGGTGTCTCTTGATACGGTGACTCATGCTCCTGCTGATCACGTGTGAAAGATTGTTGGAACTCCCGCGCACTCGAAGCAATCATCCCCGTCTCGATCTTTACGACTGGTGTCTGTTGATGCAAGACGGTTTGTAATTTCCCAAGTTGTTGCTCGATTGATTGTTTTGCTTGCTCGGTGCTCGCAAATAGTTTGACAGTCAATGCCCCTTCTTTACGATCGAGTTGAACGACAACCTCACCAAGTTGCTCTGGGTACAGGCGAATCGACAATCGTGTGGACCCATCCGCACCTTTTATGAATGGTGCTTGCTGCAGTGCGGCTTCAATCCGTTGTTGAATCTGTTCTGAGACAGGTAGCGGCACTGGACGAATCGTTTGCAACGGAGTGCCTCTGTAAATCGGCATACTCATCGGAGGCGGTGCGGCTTTTCCTTCTGGATCAACGGGCATGGTCGCTTTTCGCATGAGTGAAGCGAATGCTAACGGAAGCGGTGTTTTTCCTTTTGCCTGCTCGGCTACAGCTACAGTGTCCGGCTTGATCGTTTCGACAACAGAACCAGTTTGCGGGAGTGTCTGTTTCACTGGCATCGCAGAAACCACTCCGTCCATTGTTGAAACTGGCGACTGCTTTAACATGTTCGTGTCATAATCTTTTACTTTGATCGTATCATTCGTCATTGTCTGCAAGACGAACTGTTGAAGTGATGGTGGCAATTGATCGAACTGACCTTTCGCCTGCTCCATATTTCCTTCGAGCAATTGTTTGACGAACGCTAGAAGTTGCTCCATTTTCTTTGGGTCTTGTTTTAACGCCTCTACTTCTGGTTGTTTCAGTAAGGAGAGAATCTCATCCGGCTGGTCTACAAGTTGTTGCATCCAGTCCGGTAAGGGTTGCGTCTCCGTTTCCGGCTCGAGTGTCATCGCATCCGCTGAGACTGATGACGGTAACGCCGTCGGCAGTTTTGTCAGATAATCAAGTAATGAGGCGAATTGACCACCAACCGTAGTCATCTCTCCTTTTTTTCCTGATCCTGTATTTAAGGTCGGGAAGGATGGTTGTGTTACTTCCGTCATGTTCATCAGGCTTCCCTCCTTACTTCGTCGCGAGTAACTGTGTCAAGGCGGCTGCTTTCTTAGCATCCATCTTGGCAATGATCGCCGCCTGTTGTTCCGCATCGATGTCCTCGATGATTGGTACGACTTCGGTCGGACTGAGTTCATTTAAAATCAGCGCAGCATCCTTTGGTGCCATTTCAGCATATACATCCGTCACGGATGCTGTTTTTTTCTTCGTCGTTTTTGTTTGATCCGTTGTTTGCGCAGGTGTCTGTTTTAACTGATCCCTCTCAGCAATCAAACGTTCAACTTCCTGCTCTTTCGCTTTTAAGGTATCCGATTGTTCCTTACTTTGATTGCGTAATTTTTTGATTTCTTGATTCGCTACTTTCAGACGACGTTCGAGTTCTGCTGATGGATTCGCCTGATTCGTAGTCGTTTTTTCGGTTGCGAACGGTAAGGATAGTAGTGGACGTCCATTCGCATAATTCAATACGAAATAAGCCGTCAACAAGATTAAAATCAAAGGAATGACCAATAAAGGTAAAATCCACCCTTTTGATGTTTTATTTTCACTCATATCATCCGTCCTCTTCCAAACTGTAACAATGCCAGTTCATCTAATTGATTTTGTTCCGTCAATGCTTCGATTCGTTTCGTTTCGACTGTATGATTCTCTTGGAGACGACTAAATTTCTTCTCTTCGATTAACGCTCGTTCGAGTGCTTCTTGTGTACGTTCGTAACGATTTTTCGATTGTGTCACGTACAATTGCTGTCGTTCGATTTCCTGCTTCACGACATCCCGAGCGCGTTCTCGATATTGCGAAGACGTCAGTTCCACGACGCCAATCTCATCTTGTGCCTTCAGAAAGGACTCATATCGAACGAGCAGATGATATAATTTTTCGACTTCAAGCTCATATTGCTTTTTATGAAGGCTCAGTTCTTTAGCGACGCGATCCTTCTCCGCTTCAGCTAAAGGAATGATTCGTTCATAGATCGTCTTCATCATTCGTCCTCCTTACTGAATCGTTGCCATGAGTTGATGACAAGCCGCTTCGAAATCACTGTCTTCATGAATTTGTTGTTTCAAGAAACGAATCAGCTCCGGATATGTATCGACGGCACGGTCAATTTCCGGGTTCGTTCCTGTTTTGTATGCTCCGATATTGATTAAGTCCTCCGAATCGAGATACGTCGATAACAATTGTCGAAATGCGACAGCAGCGGTCTTTTGTTCAGATGTCGTAATTTGATTCATGACACGGCTGATGGACCGTAAGACATGAATCGCTGGGAACTGCCCTTTGTTCGCAAGGTTACGATCCAGAACGAAGTGACCGTCTAAGATCCCTCGTACGGCGTCGGCGATTGGTTCATTCATGTCGTCTCCATCGACGAGGACTGTGTAGAAAGCAGTAATCGAACCGTCTTGTGTTTTCCCGCTCCGTTCAAGTAGCTGAGGAAGCAGAGCGAATACGCTTGGTGTATATCCTTTCGACGCAGGGGGTTCACCTGTTGCAAGACCGATTTCCCGCTGTGCCATCGCAAAACGAGTAACTGAGTCCATCATCAAGACCACATTTTTCCCTTGATCTCGAAAATATTCAGCGATTGCCGTTGCCGTATAGGCACCTTTTAGACGAACAAGTGGAGGTTGATCGCTCGTTGCTACGACTAAAATAGATCGTTTCATCCCCTCTTCACCAAGTTCTGCCTCTACAAATTCCTTGACTTCACGTCCTCGTTCACCAATCAAAGCGATGACATTGATGTCTGCTGTCGATCGTTTCGCGATCATCCCGAGTAATGTCGATTTTCCGACACCTGATCCTGCGAACAAACCCACACGTTGTCCTTGACCGACTGTCAACAGTCCATCAATGGCACGGATGCCAGTCGAGAGAACATCACTGATGCGAGGACGTTCGAGTGGACTAGGTGGTTTACGAACGATCGATGTCGTGCGTAAATTTTCTAATGACTCACCATCTAGTGGTCTTCCTAGACCATCAAGCACCTTACCAATCAGTTCGTTCCCTACTGGAACGTGGAGTGGTTTTCCTGTCGCAAGAACAATCGAGCCTGGAGCAATCGATGTCGTTTCACCGTATGGCATGAGTAGGACATGCCCTTCTCTAAATCCGACGACTTCTGCTTCGATTGTCTGACGTTGTTGGATTTGGATTAAACACCGCTCACCGATTGCCACTGCTGTCGGTCCTCGCGATTCGATCATCAACCCGATCACTTGGACGACCTTACCAGAGTGCTGTACAAGTTCTTCTGAGCGAATTTCTCGAACCGCGGCCTGCATCGCATTGAGATTAAACATGATGTAAAACCTCATTGATTTTGGTTTGCAATGCTTCAAAGCCACTGGTTAAACCGCCAGTGATCGCTCCATTCTCCGAATCAATCCGATAATCGCGTGCCTTTAACGCTGGATCAAATCGCAATTGAATCGTTGCGTTGGCACCTAGAACGCCTTGTAGTCGTTCTTCAAGTAATACGACCCGTTCAAAATCCGCCGGTGACGCATAGATGATGATTTTTTCACGATCGCGGAACTGAATGATCAATTGATGTAACAATTGGTATAACGCTTCTTCCTCTTCATCATGTAACTGTTCTAAAAATTGATGTGTCACTTGGAGTCCGAGGACACATAATTCATGTTCTAGTCGCATCAATCGTTCTTGACTCTGCTCTTCTAGGCGATCAGCAAACGAATTCGTTTTGGCAATCTGCTCTTCAAACGTTGCTTGTCCTTCCGCATGTCCTGTTTCAAATCCAGCTTGATACCCTTGTTGACGTGCTTCTTCTAACGCTTGAAGGCGTTCTTGCTCGAACTGCTGTTGACGCTGTTCGAAATCTAGGAGCATCGCCTGTCGAAGGCGCTCTAACTCAGCGTGTCCTTCTGCCATCTTCTCTTCGTAGAATGTATCTGGAACGATCGTAGGCTCTTCCTGACTGGTCCGAACCTGCACGAGCGTTCGCTCCTGTCGTTCAATTACTGCTTGTCTTTTGATGACGTTAGACAACAATATCATCTCCTCCACCACGAGCAACGACGATCTCACCCATGTCCTCTAAGCGGCGGATGATTCCGACGATTCGACTTTGAGCTTCTTCGACGTCTCGGAGACGCACAGGACCCATGAATTCCATGTCCTCTTTGAACGACTCGACCATCCGTTGTGACATGTTGCGATAGACCATGTCTTTGACATCGTCTGACGATACTTTGAGTGCCAATAGTAAATCCTCGTTTGAGACTTCGCGAATGATTCGCTGTATCGCCCGCGCATCGAGTGTGACGATGTCTTCGAAGACGAACATCCGTTTTTTGATTTCTTCCGCAAGTTCTGGATCCTGAATCTCGAGCGTATCGAGAATCGTTCGTTCCGTTGTGCGGTCGACGCCATTTAATACTTGAACGACAGCCTCGATGCCTCCCGATTGAGCAAAATCTTGCATCCCTGCTTGTGATAGATTCCGTTCAAGAATTTGTTCTACCTCGCTGATGATTTCCGGATTCATCCGGTCCATCGTCGCAATCCGTCTTGCTACATCGGACTGTGCTTCTGCCGGGAGCTCCGAGAGAATCTGACCTGATTTTGCAGGATCGAGATGAGCAAGAACAAGTGCGATCGTTTGTGGATGTTCATTTTGAATGAAGTTCAGAAGCTGTTTCGGATCTGCCTTGCGTGCAAACTCAAACGGACGGACTTGTAACGTCGACGTCAGGCGATAGATGAGTTCCATCGCTTTTTCTTCGCCAAGTGCTTTTTCAAGGACAGATTTAGCAAATCCGATTCCACCTTGCGTGATATAGTTCTGCGCCATCGCTAGTTCATGAAACTCATCAAGGACGACTAACTTTTCTTCTGGATCAATCCGTTTCATGCTAGAGATTTGAAGGGTTAACCATTCCATCTCTTCTTCCGATAAATGTTTATATACACTGGCAGCGACTTCAGGACCTAACGAAATCATGAGAATCGCAGCCTTTTCACGACTGTTCATTTCTAGCTTCTTCATCTCATCAATCCTCCGCTAACCAAGTACGTAATAATTTTGCGAACTCATCCGGATTAGACGCGGCGAGTTTCTCAAGCTGTTTGCGTTTGACCGCACCATCGCTTGTATCTTCTGTTGAGAGTTCAGGAATTTCGGTTTCGATCGGCGTCCATTCCTCAAGTTCTTCGATTTCATTCGCTCTCCGTCGACGCATGAGGAGAATGACTGCTCCAATGACGAGGATTGCTGCACCACCAAGCGCGAACCATACCCACATCGGTGTCGCCGTCGTCGTTTTCGTCGCCGTCGTTGTTTTAGCGAACGGTCGAGACATGACAACGACTTTATTAGCAAGTTCTGCATCCGTCAGCGTCGTTTTCGCATCCGTCTTCGTTAACGACGTCCGGATGATGGAATACATCATCGTTTGTAAATCCGTCTGTAATTGCGGATCGATTTGATTTTGACCTTTTGGCGGCTCGACGATGATTTGAATTCCTAAATCCCGAATTTCATAAGGAGCACCTGTAATCTGTTTCGTGATGCGATTGACTTCATAGTTGATGATGTCGTGCGTCTTCTCACTCGTATCACCGGTCGTTCCAGTACCTGCTGGGAAGTTCGTCGTCTCATTTTGTCCCGTACCTGCTGTTCCGGCATTCGCAGACCCTGTATACGCCTCTGCTACTTTTTCTGCCGATGTGACAATCCCTTCGATTTTATCGGGATCTACTGGTTCAACAAGCTTTTGTTCTTCCTGACGTTTCGTGACATCGACATCTGCCGTAACCGAAACGAGCGCTTTTTGTGGACCGAGAACGACAGACAACATTTGTTGAATCTGTTTACGTAAATCGTTTTCCGTCGTTTTTTTCAGCGCCATCGGATCTGTCCCGCCCGCTGTTTGCGTAGCGTTACCTGGCTCGTAGTACGTAAAGTACTGATCCATGATCGTAATATTTTCTTCTTTTAAGTTCGGGATACTCTTTGCAATCAGATGGTAAAGACCTTGGACTGTTTGATTGTTCAGATTACTACCCGCACTAGAAGTCAAGACGACAGAAACCGTTGAAGATTCTTTTTCATCGGAGAGAAAGACGCTCTTTTCTGGAAGAGTAATCATGACTTTTGCAGACTCGATCCCGTTAACTTGTGTAATCAAGTTTTCAAGTTCTGTCTGCATCGTATCGCGTTCAAGAATATTCATTTCTTTATCTGTCGTACCAAATCCAGCATTCTCACTAAAGAAGGAATAATCAATCTGACCAGACTTCGGAATACCTGCCGTTGCTAATTCGACTTTCAAGTTTTCCACGTTTGCTTCCGGAACGAGAATCGTCACACCGTTTGCTGAGCTGACGACTTCCGACGCGATTCCATCCTCATTTAGCTTTTCTGTTACTTGCCCTGCCTCTTGAGGTGACAATTTCGAATAAAGTGGCGTCATCGTTGGTTTAGATAACCAGATAATGGCGACAATCAACGCCGCTAAAACGACGACGATGCTTCCAAGAATCATCGCTTTTTTCGCAAGTGACCACTCTTTCCATGTCGTATTCATAGCTCCGAATCGAGCTTTTATTCGTTCGTTCATTCAACATCTCCCACGCTTTCCTTAACAGTCACAGTTGCATACGCATCATTTCTTGGTATGCTTCGATGCCTTTGTTTCGGACTTCAAGGGCGAGTTGCATAGAAAGCGATGCCTCTTCTGTTTTAATCATGATGTTATGTAGATCCGTCGTCTTCCCTGTCGCTAGGTCGACACGCGCTTGAGATGAGGCTTGCTGTGTTGCATTCAGTCCGTTCATCGCCTCGCTGAGCACCTCACTGAAATCACTTGGTGTCGTCTTCGCGATTGTCTGAGTGGGTAAGACCATTTGCATGTTTTGAATAGGTTGAATTGCCATCCCGTCATCTCCTCTATCTATTTACCGATCTCCATCGCTTTGACGAGCATCGCTTTTGTTGCATTTAAGGCCGTTACGTTCGCTTCGTAAGAACGTGTCGCTCCCATCATGTCGACCATTTCTTTCAATAGATCGACATTCGGCATCTTGACGTATCCAAGTTCATCCGCATCTGGATGCGTCGGATTATATTCTAATTTGAACGGTTCAGGATCTTTCTTCAATTCGCTGACCGTGACCCCATTAGCAGTTTCTTTTAAAACAGCAAGTTTCCTCGCATAGGGTTGCCATTGACCGTTGACAAGCTCACCACGTGTCGTTTGAGCATTGGCGATGTTTGCTGAGACAGTATCCAGTCGTAAACGCTGGGCAGTAAGCCCAGACGCAGATGTATGGAAGCCATTGAACATACTCATCGATTATTTTCCTCCCCGGATGACAGACTGGATACCCGAGAACTTACGATTTAATTGCTCCACGAGCGCCTCATACTCAATTTGATTGCGTGATAATTCAGACATCTCAAGATCGATATCGACACCGTTTCCATCATTACGCATCGTATTTGGTCGATCGACGATACTACCGGTCGTTCCGATTGTTGCATGACGTTTTAGGCTCATCTTCATCTCTGAATCGAGAACATCTCCAAACGCCACTCGCTTCGCCTTATAACCCGGTGTATCGATATTCGCGATATTTTTAGCAATAACTTCTTGTGCCATGACCGTTCGATTGACGGCTTGCGTCATCAAACTGTAGTCAGACCCTAACCAATTCATGTTCTTTCCTCCACTCATGGAACTAGTATTCGAATTTGCGACAAATATTAAGTCATTAGTAACACATCTGAAATAATTGAAACAAATAGGTCAATGTTTGAAAAGAAGTTTTTTGAAAAATAGGGTAATGAGATGCTAATATTCTGTTTTTTATTCCCTTTTCTTATAAAAATGATAAATAATACCTAGTCAAACAAAAGAGACCTAGTACTTTACTAGGTCTCTTATTTATTAATAGCCATTTTCTATTTTTAGTTTGATTTAATTCGCTCTAATTCATATAGGAAGTTATCATTTAAGATTTTAATATACGTTCCCTTCATACCAAGCGAACGTGACTCGATGACTCCTGCACTTTCGAGTTTACGAAGTGCATTGACGATAACAGAACGCGTAATACCAACACGATCGGCAATTTTTGAAGCGACAAGTAGTCCTTCATTACCCTCGAGTTCTTCGAAGATATGTTCGATTGCTTCGAGTTCTGAATAAGATAACGAATTGATCGCCATCTGAACGACTGCTTTCTTACGTGCCTTGTCTTCCGCTTCATGAGCCTTCTCACGAAGGATTTCCATCCCAACGACTGTCGCCCCATACTCTGCAAGCACGAGATCTTCTTCGTTGAAATCTTCTACCATACGGCCTAGGACAAGCGTACCAAGGCGTTCTCCACCACCGATGATTGGTACGATCGTCGTTTTCGACGTTTCGAACGTATCACGGTTGTCGACTGGGAATGCCGTGTGTTCGCTATCGATGGCAATGTTTGCTGTCGTTTCAGTGACGTTAAATAATTTTTTCGTGTAATCTTCCGGGAATTGGCGTTCTTCCAAGAAACCACGGACCCGGTCATTTTCGATTTGTTGCTTAATTGCGATACCTAGTAACTTACCGCGTCGACTTACGATGAATGTGTTCGATTCCATGACTTCGCTGAGCCGATCAGCCATGACCTTGAAATCAACATGTGTGCTTGCTTCTTGTTGTAACATCGTATTCAGCTTCCGCGTTTTCGCCAATAAATTCATTTTTTCTTCCTCCACTTTATAAGATGAACTGACTTAAGTCTCGATCATCTGCTACTTTTCCAACACGATCCGTCACGTATTGTGGCGTGATCGTTACATCCGTTTCAGGCATGTCTGCTGCTTCGAAGGATAATTCTTCAAGTACGCGCTCCATGATCGTATACAAGCGCCGCGCTCCGATATTATCCGTCTCATCGTTTACCTGTGCAGCAATCCGTGCAATTTCACGAATGGCCTCTTCTGTAAAGGTGACATGAACGTGCTCTGCCCCTAGTAATGCTTTATATTGTTTGAGTAATGCTTGATTCGGTTCAGTTAAAATTTTAACAAAGTCATCTTCCGTCAAACTGTCGAGTTCGACACGGATCGGGAAACGACCTTGGAGTTCAGGAATTAGATCAGACGGTTTCGCCATATGGAATGCACCGGCAGCGATAAACAAGATATGATCCGTCTTGACTGGTCCATATTTCGTGACGATCGTCGATCCCTCAACGATCGGCAAAATATCTCGTTGAACACCTTCTCGTGAAACACCTGCTGAATCATGTCCCTTTGTCGCAATCTTATCAATCTCATCAACGAAAATGATGCCCATTTGTTCTGCACGGCGGACCGCTTCGTCATGAACTTCATTTAAGTCAAGCAATCGTTCCGCTTCTTCTGCGGTCAAAATCGGACGTGCTTCTTTAACCGTGAGCTGGCGCTTCTTCGTTTTCTTCGGCATGACTTGTCCAAGCATATCCTGAAGATTTGCGAGCCCCTCCATGCCTTGTTGTCCGGAGAATAAATCAACTTGACGTTCTTCAACATCGACCTCGATCATTCGATCTTCGAGTTGACCTGTCAGCAATTGCTGACGGAGTAGCGAACGATCAGCTGTTGTTTCCGATGTATCTGGCTCTTGCTGCTTTTGGTTCCCACCGAACAACATCTCAAACGGATTCGTTCCACCACCGAGACCAGATGACGCTTTTTTGCCAGACAACGCATCAACGATTCGTTCGTTCGCCACTGCCTCCGCCCGATCTTTAAGCGCTTCTTTTTTCTCATCTTTGACAAGACGTAGAGACGCTTCCACAAGATCTCGTACCATCGATTCTACGTCGCGACCGACATATCCTACTTCCGTGAACTTCGTCGCTTCGATTTTGACGAACGGCGCTCGGACGAGTTTCGCGAGACGTCGCGCAATCTCTGTTTTTCCGACACCGGTAGGTCCGATCATCAGGATATTCTTTGGCGTGACTTCATCCCGCATCGATGCATCGAGTAATTGTCGACGGTATCGATTACGTAAAGCGATCGCCACCGCACGTTTAGCATCAGCTTGTCCGATGACATGTTCATTCAACTTCTCGACGATTTGTCTTGGCGTCAATTCATGCATGGTCATTGCCTCCGATCGTTTCTAAGATGATTTGATCGTTCGTAAAGACACAGAGTTCTCCAGCCGTCTCAAGCGCCGCACGAGCGATTTCTTCTGCCGTGAGATGACTTGCGTGTCGAGCTAACGCGCGACCTGCAGCAAGCGCATAATTACCACCTGAACCGATCGCAAGAATGCCGTCATCCGGTTCGATGACTTCTCCGTTTCCGGATACAAGTAATAGATGTGTTCCATCCATGACGAGTAAGAGTGCTTCTAGTTGACGCAACATCTTATCGCCTCGCCATTCCTTCGCCAGTTCAACAGCTGCCCGTTGTAAGTTCCCGTTATACATTTCAAGCTTCGCTTCGAATTTTTCAAAGAGTGTAAACGCGTCCGCGACACTTCCAGCAAATCCGGCAATGACTTTGCCACCATAGAGGCGCCGTACTTTTTTCGCACTTTTCTTCATGATGACTTGGTTTCCGAAAGTCACCTGTCCGTCTCCACTCATCGCGGATTGTCCGTTATGTTGAATCGCAAAAATCGTCGTTGCATGAAACATCAATGTTTCCTCCC
Organism: Exiguobacterium sp. UBA6282; assembly: GCF_002440475.1. Taxonomy (NCBI): domain Bacteria; kingdom Bacillati; phylum Bacillota; class Bacilli; order Caryophanales; genus Exiguobacterium; species Exiguobacterium sp. UBA6282. The sequence goes on from NZ_DJUM01000044.1 coordinate 26,699, forward strand.
TTAGGCACGAGGATGTGCTTGTTGATAAACATGTCGTAATCGTTCCGTTGTTACGTGTGTATACTGACCGGTCGTCGAAAGAGATGCATGTCCAAGTAGCTCCTGGACCGCTCGCAAATCGGCTCCTCTTTCTAGCAGATCCGTCGCGAAACTATGACGAAGCGCATGGGGTGTCACATGTTTCCCAACGAGTTGTTCCCCTTTTTTCATGATTTTCCGAATCGCATCCGTTGTCAATCGACGTCCTGAATGAGACAAGAACAATGCTTGCTCATGACCTGCAACTGGATCTCGTGATGGTAAGTACAGTTCTAATGCATCTTTCGCAAAGGTTCCAATTGGCGCAATGCGCTCTTTCCCACCTTTTCCATACACATGGACGTAGGAATGATCAGTTGCGAGATCACGAAGATCCAGTTGAACGACCTCGCTGACTCGCATACCCGTCGCATATAAAAGTTCCACTAACGCGACATTCCGGTTACCAAGCGTATCACTCGATCGAAATGCATCGAGGAAACGTTCATATTCCGTTGGGACAAGGAATGTCGGAAGTCCTTGTTGTCGTTTTGGTGCTTTTAATCCATCAAATGGATTAGGTTCATCGGTGTCACGTGTCAAAAAACGACCAAATTGTTTGAGGCAGGAAACTTTTTGCGCAATCGTTGCTCGCGCCAGCTCCTGATCGTAAAGAGCATACAAATAACGCCGTGCACTTGCCAATTCAATCGATCGTAATTGATGATCGCGGCAAAAAGCGGCGTATTGTCGAAGTGTTTGATCATAAGAGCGACCTGTATTCGGAGATAATTGACGTTCAATATGAACATACCGCATGAAATCTTCTAGCAGTCGCTCAAAAGCAGTGTCTATCCCCATGAATGCGCCCCCTTCTGACCATTTCATTCTCGAATCGCCCTTAGCATAGCACAGACCAAGTAGTCTGACAATAGACCAAAAACCGAAAAATTAACGAAATTATCACGCTTTTATGACAAATTAAGAAATGGGGAGAAAGAGCGCTGAATCACGCCTTTCTCCCCATCAACAATCACATATCCGTGAAATCTTTGATCGCTTCAAGCGCTCGCTCTGCATAGAGCGCATACTTCTCTGGTTTTTTCATCCGAACCGGGTGACCGACAAGTGCCGGAACCAAACCGAAGTTGGCATTCATTGGCTGGAAATTTTTCCCCTCCGTCGTCGTGATGTAATGCGACATTGCACCCATCATCGTCTCTTGCGGGAATGTAACCGGTTCTGCCTCGTTAACAAGACGCGCCGCATTGATTCCGGCAGTCAAGCCGGATGCTGCTGACTCGACGTATCCTTCGACCCCTGTCATTTGACCAGCAAAGAACAAGTCGTCACGCGTACGTGTTTGATACGTCGGTTTCAACAAGTTCGGTGAGTTGACGAACGTGTTCCGATGCATAACACCATAACGGACGATTTCTGCATTTTCAAGACCTGGAATCAAACGAATGATCCGCTTTTGTTCGCCCCATTTTAAATGTGTCTGGAAGCCGACGAGATTAAACAGTGTCCCTGCTGAATTGTCTTGACGCAGTTGAACGACAGCATATGGTCGTTTTCCTGTTTTCGGATCTTCGAGTCCGACTGGCTTCATTGGTCCGAATAAGAGCGTTTTCGGACCACGAGAAGCGAGTACTTCAAAAGGCATGCATCCTTCGAAGTAAATCTCTTTTTCGAATTCCTTCAACGGAACGACTTCCGCATTGATTAGCTCGTCATAGAAGAGTTGGAATTCTTCTTCCGTCATTGGGCAATTCAAGTAGGCAGCTTCCCCTTTATCGTAACGCGATTTTAGGTACACCTTCTCACGATCGATTGTATCCCCGTCGAGAATCGGTGCCGCTGCATCGAAGAAGTACAGGTAATCTTCGCCTGTGAATTGTTTAAGTGATTCCGATAATGCCGCACTCGTCAACGGACCCGTCGCAACGATCGTCGGACCATCTGGAATCGCTTCGATTTCTTCATGGTGGACTGTAACGTTCGGATGGTTTTTTAACGTTTCCGTCACGTATCCTGCAAAGTCATGCCGATCGACAGCAAGTGCTCCACCTGCTGGGACGCTCGCTAAGTCTGCCGCCTTCATGATCAAGGAATCGAGCTGACGCATTTCTTCCTTTAATACAC
>NZ_DJUM01000043.1:0-2792 GCF_002440475.1 Exiguobacterium sp. UBA6282
ATAGCGAAAGAGGCTGACTCAAAAAAGAATGACGCGTCTTTTCACGTCCTTTCCTCAGGCGAGACACAAGCCAGTTTTCCTGCTTTATACAAGCAGGAAAGCGGGTCTTGTTTGTCTCTGAAGCGCATAAATGCGCTTTTTACTGTAGAAGTTGCGTATGACGCGTCATTCTTTGTAGAAACTAACTTTTGAGTCAGCTCCCTTTTCTATAATCTGAGACGACACCTGAATGGGATCGACTCCTCTTCTTGATCACATGACCCTTTTGAATAACTTCTCGAGTTCATATGTCGTCCATTCAATGATGACTGGACGTCCGTGTGGACACGTGAACGGCATCTCTGTCTTCGCTAAATCATCAATCAACCGACGCATCATCTCATCGTTCAACGGATGATTCGCCTTGATCGATTTCTTACATGCCATCATGATGGCGGCATCTTCCCGATACGTCTCAAGATCGATTTTCCGTTTCATCAATGCCTCATCGAGTAATTCTTGAATCGTCTCTTCCTGTCGATGGGACGGGAACCACGTCGGGACTTCTCGGACGATGAAGCTCTGTGGACCGAACGCTTCGAATTCAATGCCGACGTCTTTCAGCAACGGAAGGATTTCCTCCATTCGTTTCATGTCATCTGACGAGATTTCAAACGTATATGGTAAGAGTAATTGCTGCCGTTGCTCCGGTGGTCGACCGAACATGACTTTATACGTCTCGTATTTGATCCGTTCCTGCGCCGCGTGTTGATCAATCATATACATCCCGTCTTCTCCGGCACAGACGATATAGGACGAATGAAGTTGTCCGATGACGTCGAGGTGTGGAAAGCGCGGACGCGCGTGGGATTCCTCCATCGGTTCGACAACGTCCTGCTTGACCGGTTCGATGGGCTCGAATAGATCATCCTCGTTACTAAATGGCAATGGTTTCTCTACAGAGGGTCGATCGTCCTCTTGCGGTTTTTTCGGAATCGGATAATTCCAGACTGCTCGCGATGACGTCTCCTCGACCGGTTCCGCGACGTAAGAAAAATCGAGTTTCTCTTGACTACTCGGATCCTTTTTCGGTTTCGGTGGCGTCACCTTCGGAATCAACGTCTCTCGGCTGAGCGTCATCTTGATTGTCTCTTGAATCAACTGGCAGAGCTCCATCTCTTTTGAGAGACGAACTTCCCGTTTCGCCGGGTGGACGTTGACGTCAATCAGGAGTGGATCCATCGTCACCTCAATGACGGCAATCGGATACCGTCCAATCGGTAAGAGCGTATGGTAACCGTTCAAGACCGCTTGCGTCAGGGCGAAGTTTTTGACCGAACGTCCATTAAGAATCAACGTGATGTAATTCTTCGAGGCACGGGTCACTTCCGGTTTGACGAGATGACATGTCAGTTGATAATCGGCATTCGCTCCCTTAGCGACCAACGTCCCTTGGATCGTTTGATGACCGTAGACACTCGCCAGTGCTTGCCGGACGTCTCCCGATCCATTCGTCTGAATCAGCGTCTTCCCTTCATGGGTAGCCCGAAGCTTGACGTCCGGATGGGCGAACGCCATTCGGTTCAACACGTCCGTGATTGCGGCAAGCTCCGTATGCGTCGTCTTTAAATATTTGAGCCGAGCCGGTGTATTGAAGAAGAGATGCTCGACTGTCAATTCCGTTCCTCGGTTCATGGCAGCTGGTGTCCGCTGAACGACCGTCCCGTACTCAAGCGTCACTTGAATCCCCTCCGCGTCCTCGCGTTTCGTCTTCAACGTCACTTTACTGACGGACGCGATCGAGGCAAGGGCCTCTCCGCGAAAACCAAGTGTCTTGATTCGGAACAAGTCATGCTCGTCCTTAATCTTACTCGTCGCGTGACGAACGAAAGCCAGTTCAGCGTCATCCGGGTAAAACCCGTGTCCGTTGTCACGGATCGTCATCCGTTTCATTCCGGCTTCTTCGAGTTCGACATCGATTTGGGTCGCACCGGCATCAAGTGCGTTCTCGACCAGTTCCTTGACGACCGACGCTGGTCGTTCGACGACTTCTCCCGCCGCGATCCGGTTCGCTAAACTATCGGATAATTCACGAATGATTCCCACTGCATTCTCCTCACTTTCTCGCTTCGGCTTGTAGACGATACAGCGTATTCAATGCCTCGAGTGGCGTCATATTGATCAAATCAAGACTCGCCATCGTCTCACGCAGCGGATCCGCATCTGAGAACAGACTGAGTTGATCAATCGGCTCCTCCTGAACAGGAGCTTTTACAGGTGCTGCGACCGGAACAGGCTCTGCCTGCTCGAACTCGGACAAGAGGACTTGCGCCCGCTCGATCAGACTATCCGGTAAATCAGCTAACCGCGCGACATGGATTCCGTACGATTGATCAGCTTTTCCGTCGCGTACTTCATGCAAGAAGACGACACGCCCCTCTTGTTCAACGGCACGGACATGAACATTCGCTAATCGATCAATCGATTCTTCAAGCACTGTCAATTCATGATAATGGGTCGAAAATAACGTCTTCGCTCCGACATGCCGGGCAATGTGTTCAACGATCGCTTGCGCGAGTGCCATCCCGTCGTACGTCGAGGTTCCGCGACCGATTTCATCTAGCAGGATCAACGACCGGTCTGTCGCACGCGTCAAGGCTTCTTGTGTCTCGACCATCTCGACCATGAATGTCGACTGTCCACTGACGAGGTCGTCTGCCGCCCCGATCCGGGTGAAGATTTGGTCGAAGATCGGCAGTTCCGCTTGAGCAGCTGGTACGAACGAGCCAATTTGATGCAATAAAGCAATCAAG
>NZ_DJUM01000043.1:2908-37245 GCF_002440475.1 Exiguobacterium sp. UBA6282
GCAATCTCAGCCAGTGCGACGAGGACGTCGAGTTCTGCGATCCGGCGACTGACGCGTTGTAAGCTTTCGATGTGTCCTTTGACTTCATCGCGCACCCCGCAGAAGAGATCGTACTCGAGTGTGACACTCTTCTCTTCCGCACCAAGGATCAATGCTTCTTTTTCCTTCAGTTCCGGTGTGATATAACGCTCGGCATTGGCAAGTGTCTGCTTCCGTTCATACCGTCCTTCCGGCAACAGCTTGGCATTCGCACGTGAGACCTCGATGTAATAACCGAAGACGCGATTGTAGCCGATCTTCAACGTCTTGATGCCAGTCGCTGCCCGTTCACTGGCTTCAAGTGTCGCAAGCCATGTCTTGCCGTCTTTTGAAGCGACGAGTAACTCATCGAGGTCTGCTGAATAACCAGCCTTAATCATTCCGCCCTCTTTCGTTGAGATCGGTGGGGCTTCAACGAAAGCACGATCGAGTAGATCGCTCAACTCATCGTGCGGATCGAGTCCGAGACTGAGTTGACCGAGACGTTCACTCATCATCTCCTCAAGCGCTGATTGAATGCGGGGAATCAATCGCAACGTCGACTTCAATTGAACGAGGTCGCGCGCAGACGCTGTTCCATACCCGACTTTCGCGACGAGTCGCTCGAGATCATAGACTTCGCGTAACGTATCTTTTAGTTGTTGACGCTCGAAATAGTGTTGCAACAATTCCTCGACGGCGTCGAGCCGTTCCGTGATGACGCGTTCCGATAACAACGGTTTTTCTAACCAGCGTTTCAGCATCCGTCCGCCCATCGCTGTACCTGTCACGTCAAGTAGACCAAGCAACGAACCCTTTTTATCTCCTGTCCGTGCCGAGCGAACGAGCTCGAGATTCTTGACCGTATTCGGCTCGAGTTGCATGAAGTCACTCGCTTCATAGACGACAGCAGGTTGCAGATGTGTCAACGCCCGTTTTTGTGTATCGTGCATATAGGCATAGAGCACCGCAAAGGCTTCCGCTTGGGCTGTATCAATCGCACGGTCGCCGTGCGGATGCGTCTCGCGCCGTAAGCTACGTGTCAGTGGAATCCGTAAGTGTGCGAGCGCCGTCTCATGTTCCTCTGTCGTGACGATGATTTCCCGTGGCAGGATGATGCTCAGTTCCTTGATCACACCGTCGAGTGTCGCAACGCTTGTCAAGGCACTCTCACCTGTCGAGACATCTCCGCGGGCAATCCCAAAGCGACCGTCCTGTTCGACGACCGCGACTAAGTACCGATTCTCTTTTTCCGTCAATGCGGACATCAACGTTCCCGGCGTGATGACTTGGATGACTTCGCGTTTGACGAGTCCTTTCGTCAACTTCGGATCCTCGACTTGATCGCAAAGTGCCACTTTATAACCACGCTCGATCAACTGTTCGATATAGCCGTTCGCCGCGTGATGAGGTACGCCACACATCGGAATCGGATGTTCCGCGTTCTTGCCGTTTTTCGCCGTCAGCGTCAATTCCAGCTCATGGGCGACCTTTTTAGCATCCTCAAAGAATAATTCGTAAAAATCTCCGAGCCGATAAAACAAGAAGGCGTCCGGATAGTCCGCCTTGATCGAGAAGTATTGTTTCATCATCGGAGTGTTGTGTACTGCTTCCATTCTTCCACCTCATTCGTCGAAAAAGCCGACGGATGTCCGTCGGCTTTTCGTTCATTTCGTGATTAGTAGCCGCAACCGCCGCTTTTGTTTTCTGCTTCCATGCCGCTACCTGTCTTACCAGCGAGAACATCTCCGTCCGTCGCTTCGATGATTTGATCCGTAATCCCGTTCGAGATCGTCACCGTGATGTATTGGAGAAGTCCGTTGACTTCTTCTTGTGTTTCTTGGAACTGTTGGACGACAGGCATCTCATCGAGCTCAGCGAACAATTTATCGAGCTTCGCTTCGACACGTGCGAGTGCTTCTGTTTTGCCGTAATGTTGGCAGTTGACTGCCTCTTTTTGAAGGAACTTGATTTGTTTCATCATCTTTTGGACTTTTTCATTTCCATTGATGTTGGCTTCTGCCGCTTTAAATCGTTCTACTTCCGGTGTCTCTGAAATCATTTTGGCGATTTCATTGGCTTTTTCGATGATTTGTTCATCTGTATACATCCACATTCGTCCCCTCTATCGTTAGCGAACACGTCGCTTCCCTTAGCATTCTGAACGATTCCTCGTTCTGTCGCATTCATTATACCGTTCTCGCGATAGAGTGACAAGAATAGTTCCTTATTCAATCGAACGCCATAATAGATAGGCAGCGTGACTGCGAACAGGAGCGAATTCCTCTGCCAGTCGNNGTGACTGCGGATAGGGGCAAATTCCTCTGCCAGTCGCGTCGCTTCTTCCACCGTCGGTCGGTAACCGAGTAACCGTTCGAAAGCCCGTAAAATCCCGATGTCTGATGCCGGAAACAAATCTGGACGACCGTACCCGAACATCAGGACGTTTTGGACCGTCCATGGTCCGACGCCTTTCAGTGCAATCAACGTCTCAGCGATTTCTGCGTCGTCGGTTGACGTCAATGCATCATAATCAATCGCTGCTGTCGCTACGCCAAGCAGATAATCAACTTTACGTCCTGATAGTTGCAGAGCAAGCAAGTCTTCGCGACGCGCTGCCGCTAATTGACGCGGCGTCGGCGGAAGGATGATCCCGTCCTTGACCGTTCCGAATGTTCGAAAGACACGTTCCGTCAACGTATGGGCAAATGAGAGATTGATTTGTTGATGAATGATCGAGCGAATCAAGGCCGTGAACGGTGAATGATCAAGCACGAGTCGTTCATCGCCGAACCGTTCGACGATTGCATGTAACGACGTCGCCTTGAGACGCTGCGCAGGATTCGGTTCATTGAGTCGAAAGCGCCGATTGAGTTGCGTCAGCACCGCTGTTTTCGGTCCTGAACCTTCAATCCGTAACGTATAACCATCGATGGCTTCCATCATCGTGATGTATGCCTGATCGTTGACGAAGACTGGAACGACGAGTCGCCCATCCTGTTCGATTTGTAACGGGTCTTCCGTCAAACGAGACACGATTCCTTTAAAATCAAATGCTTCCGACAACGTCACATCATATGTCCACCGGCTCATCCGACGAACACCTTGATCGCACCGAGGATCAAACCGATGATGAATCCACACAATGCTCCGTTGACCCGGATCCATTGCAAGTCACTGCCAACCTTATCCTCGATCATGTGAATGAGTGTCTCGGTATCGAACCGATTCAAGTTCTCGCGCACGAGTCCGCCGATTTTTTGGTGATTTTGTTCGACGAAACGCACGAGTTGCTCCTTCATCCACTGATCACTGCTATCCTTGAACGTCGGATGCTGTTCCCAGTCGTCTAAAGCGCGCGAAAGCATCGGCATCGCCCGTTCCGTCCAGAAAGCGTCTGACGTCAAATAGCGTTCGAGCTCGATCAGACCAGCGTCATATGCACGTTCAATAACCGGAACGAAGTCAAACCGGTCGACCTCACTTGCCTTCCAAGCATCGATTTTCGCGAGACGCTCTTCATCAATCGACAACTGTGCCAGGTTACGACGCAGATGATCGAGAATCGCGAGTCGATTCGGATGATGGACGTGTCGCATATCTTGAATGACCGTCAACAAGACGCCTTGAATGACCAGACTGAGTTTTTCTTCCGAATAGACTTTTTGGACGGTTCGCGCCGTCACCCGCAAAAACGTATTCTTTTCTTGGTCAATCATTGCCGTATAAGCAAGGCGGCCAATCTGATCGCGAATGATCGGATCTTCGAGAAGACGTTGGCCGTAATCGAGTAACTGATCCATCAGCCACTCGTCGAGTCGACGTTCCTCATTCAACTCCATCGCCCGGACCGCCAGCCGTTTGGACGGATACGCTTTGATCGTCTCCGTCACCCGTGTATTCGCAAACTCAAGAATTGCCTCTTTAGGTAGTTTCCGAATCAAACCCATCAACAGCTCGGTGACGGTTGCTCGAAAGGCAGGTAAGACCAGAATCGAACGTAAAATTTTGATGACACGATCTGCAAGCGTCATATGTTGCAGCTTCGCAACGATACTTTCTTTGTTCAGTAAGTCCGTCTCGAGCATATGAACAATCGATTCGATGACCCGTTCCCGATTTTTCGGCAATAGGTTCGTATGGGGAATCTTTAAGCCAAGCGGGTGACGAAACAGCGCCGTGATCGCGAACCAGTCGGCAATCCCACCGACGAGTCCGGCTTCAAAACCACTCTGGAGCCAAAAGACCCACGCATTTTCTTTAAATGGCAATGAGACGACGAATCCGACCGCCATGAAAATCAACGAAACGGTTGCAAGCCGCCGTGTCGATGTTTTAGGTTGTTCAAATGATGACACATCGTTTCCTCCTTCAACTGAGTCACTTATCTACCTTACGAACGGGACAAGGATTAGGTTTCGACACGAAAGAGCCCCAGTCATCGACTGGGACTCCCTATGTACTTAAAACGTGTATTCACCAAAACGGTCGCCATCCCATGTCGCGGTTGCCGTTGAGACAAAATAGACCAGTCCGTTGCCGAATGTATTTTCCATTAATGAAACGAGTTGTTGACCATTTGTCTGTTCAACGAACGCTAATCGGACTTCTTCTTTCCCTTGATAAATCCGTTCGTAGACACTTAAACCGCGTGCATTGAGAAACGTACGCGCCGACTCGAATTGAATCGGACCGACTTCAGGTCGTCGTTCCTGAATGAACGACTGACATTTTTGCTCGAATGTCTCCATGGTTCTTCACTCCTTCTCTCTTTTTGTTCATGGATATCATGTTCCCGACTCTTCCTCATCATAATCCTCAAATGTGAAAAAAGCGACAGATGCGTCGCTTCTTTCATCATTTTACGACGATTTCTCACAATCTGACTCCAAACTGTCTGGCAGCATGGATCGCAGACGTCGTCGCACCGATCGTCCCAGCACCCGGAAAGATGGTATCGCCGATTGCAAAGAAATGATCGACACCTGTTCGAAACGGTGCCGCGAATAGGAGACTCGTACTCGGACGTTGCGGATATCCACCGACTCCACCATCCGGACGGAACGTATAGCGGACCCATGCACCTGGCCCACCCGGATGGCGTTCGATTGCCTGTTGCGCGAAGCCAGGAAACTGCTGTTCGAGAATGGCTTCGAAGATCGCCGACATCGTCTCGACTTGTCCGTCATAGCGTTTCCGGTTCGTCTTATCAAACGTACCAATCGGAACATGGCATGACATCGTCAGCGTCCGCTGACCAACTGGTGCACGTAATCGATCATCCGGACGGGACAGCGAGATGAAGGCATGACCTGAAGGTAAGGACGGATCATGAACTTGCCGGAATGCTTCGTCAGACAAAATGAGTGCCTCTGGAATCGCCGCATAATACGTAAAGGTCGCCCATTGCTGTAATTTTTCCTGTCGTCGGTACGTTCGTCGTAACGTTCGTCGCATATCCATGCTGACGACTTCCCGGATGCCTTCAAGCGGAACCGCACAGATGACAGCATCAGCAAGCATCAAGCGTCCTCGGCGATCCTCAATCAAAAATCCATCTGATGTCTTTCGAATCGACGTGACTTTTCGCCCAAGGAGACAGGTTGCCCCGCTCTCCTCTGCTGTCTCTTTCAATTGCTCAGCTAGTCGGTACAAGCCTCCCGGAACATAATAGGCACCTTCATGATAAATCGATAAGGCGACGGCTCCTAGTAAAGCTGAGGCCTCCTGCCCTGTCTGCATGCTGTCGAGCAAAATCCCATCGATCACTTGTGCGAATAACGTATCCGCTAGTCGATGTTTTCGTAACAAATGACCAATCGTCAGCGGAAAATACGGCAAGAGAACAACACTTTTCACGTGACGGACTAACCGCCGGACGTCTGCTGGATCTTGAAGTGGTAATGCTGGAAGTTCTGCCATTAGCGGACGAATCATCTCGTGAATCTGCTCGATTTCAGCAAAGAAAGCCTGAATCGACGATGCCTGCTCCGGAAAATGTGACGTCAATTCGGTTAGAAACGCAGCACGATCCTGATAATAATGAATCGTCCGTCCTGCGATGCGAATCGTCATGACGACGTCGAGCGACTCGACCTGATGCGTTACTCCAAGATGATCAAGAACACGGGCGTGAATACCACCGGGCTCAAACCCCATTCCGAGTGTCGCCCCTACCGGATACGTCAGGTCCCGGCGCGTGAACTTCCCGGCTGATCCCCCCCATTCACGACTTCCTTCAAGGACGGTAACAGTATGGCCTTCTTGTGCGATCAGAGCCGCAGCCGTTAAACCTGCAATTCCTCCGCCGACGATGACGACGTGTTTCATGATGATTCCTCCTCCGTGACCCGATTTTCTTTAAATAGGAAATTGCGGATTTCGCGGAAGACCGGCTCCCGGCGATGAATCGTGAAGTGATCATATTTATACGATTTTGTCTGGATATTATCCGTGTAGTTCTCGAGTGCAAAGGAACTCTTTAACGAAATCAGATTGAAATCGCCTCCTTTGGCACCAAACGAATAGACGAGTACATCGCGCGGCCACGTCTCGAGCCGCTTAGTTAAATTGTTCATCGCTGGTGAGCCCTTCGCGAGATCACGAATGGCGGGACTGTTCGTATTCGTGCCAAGCGGTGCGAGCGTCAACCCGAGTTTTGCATAATCGGAGCCGGCGATTGGTGAGTCGAGCGTCACAACTTTTCGGACGTGATACGGCATCTCTTCTTGGACCGTATAGGCGACGACATCCACACCACCCATGCTGTGCCCGACGAGCTGGATATCGGCAAAGGTCGCTTTTTGTTTCGCATCATACGCAGCAATCGCTGCATTCAACCACTTTTGTTGATCGGCAAGGCTCGCCTCGTCGTCTGCAAAGACGATTCGGACAAGCGGGTAGCCGGTTGGCGAAGGTGTGACGCTACAAGTCGCTTTCCCAGAACGAGTCACGTCACATCGACCGCCATCATCGGCAACTTTTTTTTTCGTGAAGTTCTGAATCATTGGGACGAACGTCCGCTCTGTACCGAACAATCCATGGACGAGGAACGTCGGTACGATTTCACTCTTTCCTTGCGTAACGATCTGACGCGTTGGCGGTGGAGCACTCGATGTATCTTCCGCGAATAGCCACCATGCCCCTCCTCCGACAATCAAACAGACAAGGAGCGAAATACTGATTGTCTTCAACTGTTGCCGACGCAAACGACGGACACGGTGAAAGATCCAGTAAAGCAATAAGCCAACACCGATCAATAATACAACACCGGTGATGATCCAACCTGTCGGATTTGGTACATAGGCAATCAACTGTAGTTGGTTTGCTTTCGTTCCGTATAATTTCCATGACACATCATGGTAATTCGACCAGTCGATCTTTTCTCCGTTTTGGAGACCAATCACTTTCGGACCGTGGAGCTTGATCTCGATATCGGCTTGGCGAATATAACGATCAGCAAGTTTCTTGACTTGACCCGTCGGTTGATACCCTTTGATGTTCAGGCGATCGATACTTAGATCGATGTTCGTATCAAGTCGATACGTATCAAACCAAAATCCGTCTGATTTTTTCATGTCGAACTTCGTATCAGGTGGAATGAGAATCCCACCGATGCCCGTCTTCCATTCGTCTTTGATCGACGTCATGTCCTTGAAGTTCGCAAATGTCTTCTGCATCCGGATGCCTTCGTAGTCATCCTTCGTCTTGAACGTCTTTGCCGCATAGCCATTCTTTTCTGCCTGTTTGACATAACCTTTCCAATTCGGATTTAGATTCAGTAAACGCGCCACTGGATGTTCCTTTGCGGCATATGTCGTTTTTAAGGTGACGCTCTGATCGGTATGGATCGTTGCATCGTACTGGATGCGAATACACCCCCCAAGGAGTAGTGTCAGCATCAAAAATGAGAGCAGTATCCCTTTCTTCTTCATACTCATCAGGTCACATCCTTTCCTCATCTATTATTCCCTATCTCGCAAAAGTAAAAACGGTCGACTTTGATTCTTTCGTCATGACGCACTTCAGGCAGCGGATCGCTGATCCGCTGCCTGAAAGTATGCGGACCTGGTTCGTCCGTGATCGATATCAACCGATCAAGTTTAATTCACGACCGACTTTTTCGAACGCTGCAAGCGCTGTCGTCAAGTCTTCGCGTGTATGTTCCGCCGTTACGATCGTCCGAACACGTGCTTTTCCTTTTGCAACGGTCGGGAAGGCGATTCCTTGAGCAAAGACACCTTCTTGACGGAGGCGATCGGATAATTCGTGACAACGCGCCTCATCACCGACGATGACCGGTGTGATCGGTGTCGTAGACGTCCCGATATCGAATCCAAGATCCCGTAATCCTTGTTTGAAGAATTCCGTGTTTTCCCACAGACGATCAAAGAGGACCGTTTCTTCTTCCATGACACGAAGTGCTTCCCGGTTTGCTTCAACGACTGCTGGTGGATGNNTGGATCAAGTAATCTTTGACGTGTTGTTCACACGCAACGTATCCACCGAGGACTCCGATTGCTTTTGAGAGTGTACCGACTTGCAAGGCAACACGACCGTCAAGACCGAAGTGATTGACCGTACCGCGTCCTGCTTTCCCAAGAACACCTGAAGCGTGCGCATCATCGACCATGACGAGCGCGTCATAACGCTCGGCTAATTCAACGATTTCTGGAAGTGGTGCAATGTTCCCATCCATCGAGAAGACACCGTCCGTGACGACGAGGCGTGTTCGCGCGTCCTGTGTTTCTTGTAAAGCTGCCTCAAGATCCGCCAAATCGACATGTTTATAGATCCGGCGTTTCGCTTTTGTCAGACGGATCCCATCGATGATCGAAGCGTGGTTCAACTCATCTGAGATAACAACGTCTTCAGGACCGAGTAACGCTGATAAGACACCGAGATTCGTTGCGAATCCCGACTGGAAAACAAGTGCCGCTTCCGTATGCTTGAATGTCGCGAGTTCCCGCTCAAACGCTTGGTGCATCTCGAGCGTTCCAGCAATCGTTCGAACCGATCCTGTTCCGGCACCAAACGTCCGCGCTGCTTCCGCTGCTTGTTCAGCAAGACGCGGATGTGCTGCGAGTCCGAGGTAGTTGTTCGACGACAGTTGGATCAGTTCCTTCCCGTCAATCGTCACGCGATTGTGTTGCGCGCTCTCGAGTGCTACAAGGTTGCGGAACGTGCCCGCCTGTTTCATCTCTTCTAATTCTGTCCGTAAGTGTTCAAATCCCATTAATTCGTCCCCCTTGGTTGTAATACGACTTTCCCGCATTTCCCTTGACGCATCAATTCAAATCCTTCTTCGAACCGCTCAAGCGGCAACGTGTGTGTAATCAACGGTCGGACATCAACTTTTCCACTTGATAAGAAAGCAGAAACCTGACTCCATGTCTCATACATCTTCCGACCGGTGATGCCTTGAACCCGGACGCCTTTGAAGACAACGTGGTTCGTCAAATCGATTTCGACCGGTTTGACCGGCAGACTGAGGATGTTGACGTCTCCACCTGCTGTCACCATTTCGAATGCTTGACGAATCGCAGCCGGATGTCCACTCATCTCACAGACAACGTCGATTCCGTCGCCGTCGGTCATACGCTCGATCCGCTCCAAGACATCGTCATGACGTGAATCGATGACGACATCTGCCCCCATCGTCCGTGCGAGTTCAAGACGATACGGATTGACGTCGATTGCGACGACTTCCGCCGCACCGGCTGCTTTAGCGACTGAGACTGCCATCAAACCAATTGGACCACAACCGACGATTGCGACCGTTTTAGCGCTGACATCACTCGCAAGAACGGTATGGACAGCATTTCCCATCGGCTCTTGAATCGAAGCGATTCCCGCTGGCATATCTTCCGGGTTGACCCAGAGGTTTTCTTCCGGCATGACGACGTATTCCGCAAAACAGCCTTGTGTATCGACACCGATGATCTTCGTGTTCTTACAGATATGATATTGCCCACGAAGACACTGTTTACATTGATGACAGACGATATGCGTCTCAGCCGAGACACGGTCACCAAGTTTCAAGCGTTTCGTACCCTCCCCGAGCTCGACGACTTCGCCCGAGAACTCGTGACCGAAGACATACGGCGGATTGACACGTGACGCTGCCCACGCATCCCACTCATAGATATGCACGTCCGTCCCACAAATTGATGTTGCCTCGACTCGAATCAAGACTTCTCCACGATCCGGTACGGGTACGGGTACTTCTTTCAGTGCCGCACCGAATCCGCGCTCTTCTTTGACAAGTGCACGCATCGTTTTCGTCGTTGTCGTCTCTTCTACCGCTGTTACTAATTTCGTCATCTTTCCCCGACTCCTTCGCGGAAGCTCACGTTTATTTATATGTGGCGAACTTCCAAATGTTTAGCATCCCCAAAAACCAAACACATCTTTCCTCTATCTTACATGAATTCTGCCGCTAGTTTACCGAATGTTTCTTCGTTTAGCTCAAGATCCGCATATGCGAGACCGGATTCTTGGTACCCATCGATTTGTGACTGGTAATCAGGACGTGTTTCATCCTGATAGATCAATCCCATGACGAGACCATCGTGTGCATGAACGGTCTGTTTCGCAAGATCCAAGTTCGACGGGTCGTATCCTTCGATATCGGACAGCTTCGTCAAGTTCTGCTTGAACCAATCGTACGTATTGACCTTGTTGAATGTGACGCATGGACTGAAGACGTTAATGAACGCAAATCCTTTATGCGCCGTCGCTTGCTCGATCAATTGCGTCAACCCTTTTAAATCATTCGAGAAGCTCTGGGCAACGAATGTCGCGCCAGCCGTCAAAGCAAGTTCAACCGGTGAAACACTCTTTTCGATCGATCCTTTTGGAGTTGACTTCGTCTTAAATCCCGGTGCAGAAGTAGGTGACGTCTGTCCCTTCGTCAAGCCGTAAATCTGATTGTCCATGACGATGTACGTCATGTCGACATTCCGTTTGAACGCATGAATCGTATGTCCCATGCCGATCGCGAATCCATCACCGTCGCCACCAGACGCGATGACCGTTAATTCGCGGTTCGCCATCTTGACACCTTGGGCGATCGGTAAAGATCGTCCATGAACGCCGTGGAAGCCATACGTATTGATATAACCGGAAATCCGACCAGAACAGCCAATCCCGGAAATCAATGCCAACTCTTCTGGTTCGAGACCGACGTTTGCGACAGCACGCTGAATCGCTGCTTGAATCGAGAAGTCTCCACANNCCCGGACACCAGTTTGGTTTGACATCATTTCTAAAATCCTTAAAGGTTGCCATGATATACCCCTCCTACGACCTGCTCGACGACCTCTGCCGGGTAGAACGGGTCGCCATTGAATTTCAGGATATGCTCGATCTTCGATGCATGTCCACAGTTCATCTGGATCAGCTTCGCCAGTTGTCCTGTTGCATTGTACTCGACGACGATGACTCGTTTTGCCCGCTCTAAGTGCGGCGTGACAAGTTCACTTGGGAACGGATGGACTTGACGGATATGCAAGTGATCGACCTTGATCCCTTGTGTTTCGAGTCGTGGCATGATCTCTTCAATCGTTCCACGTGTCGAGTTGAAACCAACGAATAAGATATCCGGTTCTGCATGATGCTCCGTTACAAGAACGGCATCCTGTAAGCGGAACGTATTCAGCTTGCGAAGTCGTTTCGTCATTTGATCGACCCGGTTCTTCGTCGCTTCCGACGGACGCCCTTCCTCATTGTGCTCAACACCCGTCACGTGATGAATCCCGTGCTTGACGCCTGGAATGACACGTGGGCTGATCCCATCTTCCGTCACTTCGTAGCGTTTGAAGTACGTTTTCCCTTCAAGTTCCGGTAAGTCTTCCTGAATCAACTTCCCGCGACGGATCTCGACGCGTGACATATCTGGTGGCTCAACCGATTGTTTTCCGAGCGATAGCATCAAATCCGTCAATAGAATGACAGGACATTGGTACTCTTCTGCAATGTTAAATGCTTCTGCTGCATCGTAGAACGCTTCCTCGACCGTTGATGGTGCCAAAACGACCTTTGGAATTTCACCATGTGTACTATAGATCATCGCCATCAAGTCAGATTGTTCCTGTTTCGTTGGTAGACCTGTTGACGGACCACCCCGTTGTGTATCGACGATGACGAGCGGTGTTTCCGTCATCCCGGATAACCCGATCGCTTCCGCCATTAGTGACAATCCTGGACCAGCAGACGCCGTCAAAGCACGGACACCTGCATAGTTGGCACCAATTGCCATCGTGACCGCTGCCAGTTCGTCTTCCGTCTGGACGACCGTTCCACCGAACTGCGGTAATTTCTTGATTAAGTATTCCATGATCTCAGATGATGGTGTGATCGGGTAAGCTGCCATCAGACGCGCTCCACCGGCAATCGCGCCAAGAGCAATTGCATCGTTTCCGATCATGAACATCCGTTGTTTTCCGTCAGCCGGTTCCAAGACGAACCGTTCGCCCTCTCCTGCAAGAGCTTCAAACGCTGCTGCTCCTTCACGAATTGCTGCTAAGTTCTTCTCGACCATATCTGGACCTTTTCGTCCGAAAATCTGTTCGACGACGGCTTGGAAACGCTCTGGTGCAATGCCGAGAATCGCACTCGATGCACCAATCGCGACCATGTTCTTCATCAATGCCGTACCGAGATCAGCTGCGATCTCCGTAAATGGAATCGCATACAATGAGGCGCGTGCTTCGTCCGGATTCGTCGGATTGAATTTCGCATCCGCGATGATGATGGCACCTTGACGCAATTCATGGAAGTTGACGTCGATCGTCTCTTGATCGAATGCGACCAAAATATCGAGATCATCGGAAATCGTCCGGACTTCCTGTGTCGCGACACGAATCTTATTATTCGTATGTCCTCCCTTGATACGTGACGAAAAGTGACGGTAGCCATACAGGTAATAGCCGAGTCGATTCAAGGCAATCGCAAAGATTTCGCCTGTTGATTCGATCCCTTCTCCCTGCTGACCGCCAACTTTCCATGATAACTGATTATACATCGACGTTCGCTCCTTCTCTGTCCCCTGAAATGATAGTTCTCTCTATCCTCCCTCATGATACCGATTTACCGGAAGTAGTACAATGCTCCCTCGGTGGAAAGGTGAGAAAAATTCGAAGACGCAGCAAAAAGACCATCTACTCCAGTCGAGTAAATGGTCTACTTGTAAATATAGGACCTATGTCCAATTCATCATCGTGGTTCGATGATGAGTTTGATGGCGGTTCTTTCTTCTCCATCAATTAAAATGTCTGTGAAGGCTGGGATACAAATCAAATCGATGCCAGAAGGCGCCACGAATCCGCGTGCGATGGCGACGGCTTTGACAGATTGATTGAGCGCTCCCGCACCAATGGCCTGAATCTCGACGGAACCTCTCTCTCGAATGACACCCGCGAGTGCACCTGCTACCGCGTTTGGATTCGACTTAGCTGATACTTTCAGGACGTCCATGCGTGTACCTCCCCATCCAGAAATGGCAATCAGTCGAAGAATACTGACTGATCCGTCAGATGAATCCGTTCAATCTTCGTTGCTTTTTTTGTTGTGTCATCGATATGAATCAAGACTCCATTAAGTTGTTCCCGTCCTTCGGCAACTTCAAACCGCGTTGGGAGCTGTGTCTTAAATTTTCGTAGGACATCTTCCTGACGCATCCCGAGCACACCGTTCAACGGACCTGTCATCCCGACATCCGTGATATAAGCCGTTCCTCCGTCAAGAACACGCTCATCTGCTGTCTGGACGTGTGTATGTGTGCCAACGACAGCTTGTACACGACCATCGAGGTGATAACCCATCGCGATTTTTTCACTCGTTGCTTCCGCATGGACATCAACGAAGATCGCATCGACTTTTCCTTCGACTTCCGCAATCAGTTCATCAACGGTACGGAACGGGTCACCGAGAGGTGGTAAGAAGACCGTTCCTTGGACGTTGATGACGGCAATCTTTTTATTGCCTGCCTTAACGATCATCATCCCACGACCTGGTGTGCCTTCCGGATAGTTCGCAGGACGGATGATCCGGTCCGCGTCGTCAATCCAGTCAAAGATGTCACGGTTATCAAACGTATGGTTCCCCATCGTGATGCCGTGGAATCCGAGTTCGAGGAATTGATGATAAATCGACTTCGTGATGCCGCGTCCGTGTGCTGCATTTTCACCGTTGACAAGCATGACGTTCGGATTGTATTTCGCTTTCAAGCGTGCTGTAAATTGTTGCAGGATATGTCGACCGGGTGCACCGACGACGTCTCCGACGAATAAAATCTTCATTGCTGTTCCTCCGTTCATTAAAAAAAGTGGCGGTCGCCCGCCACTCCACTTATTTCGCGTATTCGACTGCTCGTGTTTCCCGAATGACCGTGACTTTGATGTGTCCCGGATAATCGAGTTCTTCTTCGATTTTTTTCCGGATGTCACTCGCCATCTTGTGAGCCAGTACATCATCGACGACGTCAGGTCGAACGATGATGCGGACTTCACGACCCGCTTGGATCGCAAATGATTTTTCGACACCGTCGAACGATTCCGAGATTTCCTCGAGGCGTTCGAGACGGCGGATATAACTTTCGAGTGTCTCTTGACGTGCACCTGGACGAGCAGCAGATAATGCATCCGCAGCTGCAACCAAGACAGAAATGACAGATGTCGCTTCCGTATCTCCGTGGTGTGATGCGATCGCGTTGATGACGGTTGGATGCTCTTTGTACTTCGTACCGAGCTCGACACCAATCTCAACGTGACTGCCTTCGACTTCGTGGTCGATCGCTTTCCCGATATCATGCAGAAGACCTGCACGCTTCGCAAGCGTGACATCTTCTCCAAGTTCAGCTGCCATCATACCTGCAAGGTGGGCAACCTCAAGTGAGTGATACAGGACGTTCTGTCCGTAACTCGTACGGTACTTCAAGCGACCGAGAATTTTGACAAGGTCCGGATGAATGCCGTGGATTCCGACATCATACGTCGCTTCTTCCCCGATTTCTCGAATCCGCTCGTCGACTTCACGACGGGATTTGTCGACCATCTCTTCAATACGAGCCGGGTGAATCCGACCATCCTGAACCAATTTCTCGAGCGCCATTTTAGCGACTTCGCGACGAATTGGGTCAAAACCAGACAAAATGACGGCTTCCGGCGTATCATCGATGATCAAGTCGATCCCAGTCAAGGTCTCGAGCGTACGGATGTTGCGGCCTTCCCGTCCGATGATGCGACCTTTCATCTCATCGTTCGGCAAGTTGACGACCGATACAGTCGTCTCTGCGATATGTTCAGCGGCGAACCGTTGAATCGCAAGTGACAAGATGTTACGTGCTTTCTTGTCGGCTTCTTCTTTTGCTTTTTGTTCGATTTCTTTTTGAAGAATGGCTGCGTCGTGTAAAGCAGCCTGTTTCGTCTCATCCATGATGATTGTTCTTGCCTCGTCTTGCGATAAATTCGCGACGCGGACAAGCTCTTGACGTCCCTGTTCATACAGGTCCTCTACTTTGCGCTCTAGTTCTTCAGCTTGATGCTTCCGTTTCGCGATCTCTGCATCACGTGTATTGATTTGATCTTCCTTACGGTCGATAGCGTCAACACGGCGATCGAGTGTCTCTTCTTTCTGGAGCAACCGGGCTTCTTGTTTCGCTAGCTCTTGGCGACGTTCACGCAATTCTTTTTCCACTTCGTTACGAAGTTTGAATGCTTCATCTTTCGCTTCGAGTACGGCTTCTTTTTTCGTTGCCTCAGCCGATTCACGCGCACGTTCAACGATTTTATTCGCTTCCGTTTCTGCGCCTTGAATTTTCGCTTCTGCAATCGATTTCCGCAAGAAGTAGCCTACGATGAATGCGATCAGCAAAGTGAGGAGAAGTATGACAATCCAAGTCAGTGTACTCATGGGTTCACCTCCCCTTTGCAAGGTGTTTCTTAGTTCATTTCGGTATTTCATCGAAGCTGTCTAAAAAACGTACATCTATATTGTAAGGATAGCACTCGTTCATTGTCAACGAACGGACGGGAAAGAATTCCACTGTTTTCCTCTTTTACACTAAAAAAGAGAGGATTCGTATGCGAATCCTCTCTGAAACGGTTTATTCAGCAAATAGATCTTCTGGTTGTTCTGCTTCGAAATCAACCGGCTCTTCGCGATCGACGAGACCGTGATGTTCACGAATCAAACGTTCGACCTCTGCTGCGACTTCCGGATGCTCGACCATGTATTGCTTCGCGTTCTCACGCCCTTGACCAAGACGCTCTGAGTTGTACGAATACCATGCACCACTCTTTTGAACGATATCCAGATCCGTTCCGATGTCGATCAACTCACCGACCTTCGAAATACCGAGACCGTACATGATATCAACTTCTGCTTGTTTAAACGGAGGAGCAATTTTGTTTTTGACAACCTTGATCTTCGTTTTGTTACCGACGACGTCCGTACCGTTTTTCAACGCTTCCGCACGACGCACTTCTAAACGAACAGACGAGTAGAATTTGAGTGCTCGACCACCTGGAGTCGTTTCCGGGTTACCAAACATAACACCGATTTTTTCACGGATTTGGTTGATGAAGATGACGATCGTTTTCGATTTATTCGTTGCACCAGACAACTTACGAAGCGCTTGGCTCATCAAACGCGCTTGAAGACCGACGTGTGAGTCACCCATCTCGCCTTCAATCTCTGCTTTTGGTACGAGTGCCGCAACAGAGTCGACGACAAGAATATCGACCGCACCAGAACGAACGAGTGCTTCCGCGATTTCAAGTGCCTGCTCCCCAGTATCCGGTTGTGACAAGAGGAGCTCATCGATGTTGACACCGAGTTTATTTGCGTATGCTGGATCAAGCGCGTGCTCTGCATCGATGAATGCTGCTTGTCCACCTTGTTTTTGAACTTCTGCGATTGCATGAAGCGCTACCGTCGTTTTACCTGACGATTCAGGTCCGTATACTTCGATGACCCGTCCACGTGGGTATCCACCTGCACCTAGGGCAATATCTAATGTAATCGATCCAGAAGAGATCACTGATACCTTCTGATCCGCATTTTCTCCGAGTTTCATGATGGAACCTTTACCGAACTGTTTCTCTATCTGGCGTAACGCCATCTCAAGTGCTGCTTTACGATCACTCACGTAGCAGGCCTCCTTTTAATTATCTTACTGAGATTATTGTACTTCTTTTGAGACCGAATGACAAGCATTTTACGAACATTTATTCGCATACTTGCACTTTGACCAATTTTCTCACTCGGATGCTTTTTCGAGATGTTTCAGTAGAAGGAAATAGGTATCCTTGACGGCGCGCAGTCGAATCATTCCCCGGTCGAACGATGGATATTGCCATTCGACGATGCGTGTTCCATGTGCGTCCGCAACAGCACAATAGACGGTTCCGACCACTTTTCCGCTGTTGCTTGTCGGACCTGCTTCCCCTGTCAACGCGACGGCGATGTCGGATTGATACAGTTCGCGTACCCCTTCAGCCATCGCGATTGCGACTTCTTTACTGACAGCAGTATGCTCTCGTAACAAAACTTCCGGTACCGATAATACGCCTTGCTTCGCTGCATCATCATACACGACGGCGCTCCCACGCAACACTTGACTCGCACCGCTGACATCAACGAGTCCACTTGCGGCAGCTCCTCCCGTCAGTGATTCGGCGAGTGACAGTGTCAATCCTGCTTCTTGATACCGTTTCAGTACGACTTCCGGCAGGCTTGTCTCGCCATATCCATAAAAGTACATGCCCACTTCAGCCAGTACGTGTTGTTCCAGTTCATCGAGCATACGGTCGGCTTCCTGTTGATCGAGTGCTTTAGCAGTCAGACGCAACCGTACTTCAGCGAGTTCCGCATAAGGGGCGACCGATGGATTGGTTGCTTCTTTGATTAACGTTTCCAGGCGATCGTTTAGAGCCGATTCTCCGATTCCGAAGAAACGTAGTGTTCGGGAACGGATTGTCTCTTGACCGAACAAATGACTGAAGTGATCTTTGAGGATTTGCTTCATCTCACGTGGCACACCGGGTAAAACGATATATTGGTGGTGCTCCGTCTGCACCGACATACCGGGAGCAAGACCCGCATCATTGCGTAAAACCGTCGCGCCAGCGATGACTAATGCTTGTTTCCGTTCATTGTTCGTCATCTCCCGTTGACGTGTCTTCAAGAATCCTTCGATTCTTTCGTACGCTGCTTGATCGAGAACGAGATCGCGCCCAAGCAGGTCAGCGAGCACCTCTTTCGTCAAGTCATCCTCGGTCGGTCCAAGCCCCCCTGTGATGACAAGGAGATCCGCCCGCTGTTGCGCCTGACGGAACGTTTCCTGCATCCGCTCGCGGTTGTCACCGACGACTGTATGATAATGAACGTCAATTCCTGCACTGGCTAGCCATTCGGAAAGGTACTGTGCATTCGTGTTGGTGATTTCTCCAAGGAGAAGCTCACTTCCGACTGCGATGATTTCTGCTTTCATGTTGATTCCTCACCTTCTTGAAGTATAAGAAAAGACTGTTCGGTATGACGAACAGTCTAAATTGATCCAACTTACATGGATTTCGTAATTAACTTGATGTTTTTCGAGAAATACTCGACGCCTGAATAGATCGTCAAGATAAGAGCAAGCCACATCGTGATATCTGCGAATGGAATATTCCACATCGCAAAAACGATATCGTGCAATAAATACGCTGTAATCGATGTCAACTGGACCCATGTCTTTGCTTTTCCAGAGTTTCCGGCAGCAAGAACGATGCCTTCGTCAGATGCGACAAGACGAAGACCTGTGACAGCGAACTCACGGCAGAGAATGATGACGACGATCCATGCCGCAACGAACTCAAGTTCCACAAGGTAGACGAGCGCAGCAGCGACTAACATCTTATCGGCAAGTGGATCCATGAATTTTCCAAAGTTCGTTACTAGATTTTGTTTGCGGGCGATATACCCATCGAGCCAGTCCGTCAGTGAAGCAACAAGGAAGATAATGGCTGCAACGAAGTGTGAGACGGGAAGTTCAGCTCCTAGTACATCCCACTGTCCCCAGTTCGGATCAATCGCAAGTACGATGACGAACACGGGAATTAATAAAACGCGTAATACTGTCAATTGATTCGGTAAGTTCATGTAACGCCCTCCTCCTTCATTTCATATGTAGATGAATATGCCATCTAAAAGAAGGCACGCCGGTTTACGGCGTGGCTACTTTCTTCAGATAGATGTTTTGGACGAGAAGCGAACGGTTCAGTTTCAGTTCTTGGTCATTGACGACGATTTTATCAATCCCTTTAATCGAACCGATCCGGATCCGGATCAAGTCCGTCTTCGCGTCCTTCACGACGATCGGATTTGGATCCGACGCGTTGATGTGATCTGGCGCGAGTGCTTCTCCTTCAAGGGATGTATCACGCACACCAACGAATGGTGATGGAGAGGCATCTTTCTTGATTTGAATCGAGACACTCATCGTATCTTTCGTTGCGACTTCATAGGTGACATCTTGACCAGATGTCGACTTCGCAGCAAGCGCTTCTTTTTTAGGTTTTTCTTTTGTTTCTTCTTGTTTCGCCGGTTCTTCCTTCGGCTTTTCTTCTGTCTTCGCAGGCGCATCCGTTTCTTTACTCGGTGCGTCTCCTTGGTCGATCGTGACATCGTTTTGCTTCGGTGCAGACGTTTTTGCCTCTTCGTTACCGTCGAGGAACATCTGAAGTCCATAATACAAGGCAGCACCAATCGCAAAAATCAGCACGATGATGATGATGTTCGGAATCCAGCGCTTTGCAACGCTTTTCTTCGGTGCACTTGATTTCGAATACGTCGCGCGTCGTGATAATTCGACGACCGGTTGTGCCTCCGGTTCCGGAAGATCACGCTTATAGGTCGTGAAGACTTCGTCGACGTCAAGACCGAGTGCTTCCGCATATGTCTTGATGAAGGCCCGGGCGTAAAAAGCACCTGGTAATTGATCATAGTTGCCTTCTTCAATCGCGACGATGTAACGCTTTTGAATCTTCGTCGTCGTTTGAATTTGTTCGAGAGAGACGCCTAGCGCCTCTCGTTGTTCCTTTAAGTAGGTTCCGAGCTCGGTCATCGGTAACACACCTTCCATTTTTCATACTTATTCAAAGTTGAACCAATCATTTCCCCCATGGGAACGAGGCAGTTCAGTCACAATGATTTCTTCTGTCGTGTTGCGTAATTCAATGATGTAATCAAAATCATCCCACGTATATTCACTTGATTTGACGAATGCATCCGGATGTTCGACGATTTTCGTCGCCGGTAGTCGCATGACTTCGCGTAAAATCTGCCAGTGCCGTTCATCGAAATTCCGTTGCGACACCAATGCATCGATGATGTAGACGTAATCCCCAGTCCGTTCGTCATCGAATAACGACGTTCGTACCGTCTGTTTGATCAGCGTCGAAGAAAGGAACAACCATTTCTTGTTCGCACTGACGCTTGCAGCGACGATCGATTCCGTCTTCCCGACTCGTGGCATACCGCGGACACCAATCAACAAGTGCCCATCCTGTTTGCATAGTTCTGCCATGAAATCGACGAGAATCCCTAAGTCTTCCCGAACGAAGCGGAACGTCTTTCGTTCATCACTGCTTTGATCGATATAACGACCGTGACGAATCGCGATCCGATCACGCAGTTTTGGTTTTCGTAGTTTGATGACCTCTATGGTTGACATCGTCTTGAGAATAGCAGCGAGTCGTGGAATTTGATCCGGTTGTTTCGTTTGGAGCAACATACCGCGTCGTTGATGATCGACACCATTGATCGTCACGATCGAAATATGTAACATTCCCATCAACGAAGCAATGTCCCCGAGTATACCGGGACGGTTGACCTTTAATTCATATTCGAGATACCATTGCTCGAACTCACTCACGCGCCCATCCTCCTCTATTGATACGATTATCCATTCCTCATGTTAAATGATTTTTTGAAAAATGAAAAGCATTCCTGAACTGAAATTCCAATGCTTACATCCACGCACCATCTATTTTAAGGATGGCTCCCGACACATAACTCGATTCTGGTTGCACCAAGTAACGGATCGCAGAAGCTACTTCCTCTGCTTTTCCGAATCGTCCGGCAGGGATTTCAGCAATCGCTTCTGCCTTTTCATCCTCAGAAAAAATCGCGTTCATCGGCGTATCAATCCATCCTGGCGTAATCGCATTGATGCGTCCATGCATTGGTCCAAGTTCTTTACTGTATGCTTTGACGAAGCCCAGCTGTGCTGCCTTGCACGTCGAATAGGCAACTTCACCCGCGACACCTTGTTCCCCTAATACACTACTGATGACGACGATCGCCAGCTGCGACGTAAACGGTTTCGTCCGCGTCACGGTTTGACTGATGCGCATCAACGCATCGACATGTATTCTCCAAAGTTCACTCATTGATGTTGCCGATTGATCGAGCAACAGACCGCTATAACTCGTTCCGGCACAATGGACGAAGGCATCGACGACAGGTAACGCCGTACAAAATGCCTGCAAGTCCTCATCATCCGCTAAATTCGCCGTCAGGATGTGGTGCTCTCCTTGCCACTCCTCTATCATCCGTTCCAAAACCGCTTGCTGTCGATACGTCTGAAGCACCAATTCATGTCCGGCGGCAGCAAGTTGTTTTGCTGCCGCAAGACCAATGGCGCCACTCGCACCGGTGATGAGGATTCGCATCACGCGTACGGTTTGACGATTGAGATCGCCCGGTTTTCAATGGCGAACAACTCGTCGAAACGGGCTTCGATCTCTTCTTTCGTAATCGAAGCAATCAATGTCGGAAGCGTGAACAGATTCGTACCGGCAAGTGCGTGACGCGAGAACTGATTCGCAATGAATTCCGGTGAATTCAAGGCACGGAGGAATTTCCCTTGCATCATGTTCCGCTTGCGCGTGACCTCGTCTTCCGTGAAGTCAGGACGCGTTTGCAGAAGTGTCTCATACGCTTGGATAAACTTGTCTGGATCCTCTGTCTCCATGCCGAACGTCGCGAAGGCGAACTCTTCCTCACTCGAGTAATCAAAGCTGAACGTATCGTCGATCAGACCGTCTTCATACAATTCCAAATACGTCGATGATGTTTGATCGAATAAGAGGTGCAATAATAATTCACTCGTCAACTCACGACGGACTTGTGCTTCGCCGCGGACAGATTCGTCTTTGTAACCGATTAATACCTTCGGTGTCTTGACGTCGAGCTCGAGTTCGAGACGTGGACGATGCACGCCGTGCGGTTCTTGACCATAATCCCGCTCGATCGCCGGGCGATCCGTATAATCCTTCTTCGCCTGATTCGCCTTGATCAATGCCAGCGTCTCTTCCGGGTCGATGTTTCCGACAACGAACAATACCATGTTCGATGGATGATAGAACGTACGATAGCACGTGTATAGATCATCGGCTGTGATTTGATTGATCGATTCCGGTGTTCCTGCGATATCGATTCGGACCGGATGCGTCGCATACATCGATTCGATTAGACCGAAGAACAGACGCCATCCTGGATTATCTTGATACATCTGGATTTCCTGCGTGATGATCCCCTTCTCTTTTTCAACGCTTTCCGGCGTGAAGTAGGGATCTTGTACGAAATCGATCAATGTCTCGAGGTTTTGTTCGATCAATGACGTTGCTGAGAACAAGTACGCTGTCCGTGAAAACGAGGTAAAGGCGTTCGCTGAGGCACCGAGACGACCGAACTCTTGGAAGACGTCACCTTTTTCGGATTCAAACATCTTATGCTCGAGGAAGTGGGCGATGCCGTCCGGTACCGTGATCCATTCCTCTCCTTTTTTAAATCGTTGATCAATCGAACCATAACGTGTCGTAAACGTCGCATACGTCTTTTCGTATCCTTTTTTTTGCAACAGATAGACGGATAAGCCGTTATCGAGCTGCTCGTGGTATACCGTTTCGTCTGTATCGTGATAAGTCAGTTGTTCCATCATGCTTCACCTCGCAATAGATATACGGCATCTAGATCGATTGCCGTTGCTAATCGAACGACGTCTTCACGTGTCGCCGTCTCGATGATGTGGATCTCATCTTCAAGTGTCAGTCCACGCATTTTCGAACCATTCAACCAACCAATCAATTGCCCCGGCTGATCAAGAATTTGACGGCGCGCATTGATCAACATCGCCTTCGTCTGTGTCAATTCTTCATCCGTGAACTGTCCCGCCTTCAAATCAACGAGTTGCTCTAGGATGATTTTCTCGGCACGTTCCGCTTCTTTTGTGTCAACCCCTGCATAGACGTAGAGTGCACTGTTTAATGCCGCATATCGTGAAGCCGCATAATACGCGAGACTCTCTTTTTCACGGACATTCATGAACAGTTTCGAATGTGGGAATCCACCGAACAGACCGTTGACGATTTGCATCCGGATTGAATCGGCAGACGTCGGATCGACCGCTACCCGGTAACCAAGGTGCAGCTTCCCTTGTTTGATCGGTTGCGTTTCGCTCGACCGTTTCACACCGTTGACCGGTTTTTGTTCAGGGATGTAATGGCTGACTTTTTCTGAGTGCGATGGCAAGAAGGACAACGCATCTTCCATTTCCTCCTTCGTCACCTGTCCGACGACGAAGACATCGATTCGATCGTCTTCGATCATCGAACGGTATGTATCACGCAAGGACGATGGAGTGATCCGTTCGAGTTCTTCGATTGTCCCAAGCGATGGTAACGAGACGGCTTCACCTGGTGCCATCAATTCAAGGAGACGCTGCTGTGCGTAGCGCATCTTATCGTCGTACAGCGAGCTGATTCGTAAGGCATGCAGTCGCTTTTCTTGTTTGACGAACTGTTCGCGGAAACCACTTTCCGTCAAGTCTGGATACAGCACCATTTGCTCTAGCAATTCAAGTGCTTCTTTTAATAACGACGGGTGATGGACGAGTTCTCCACGGACGACATCAAGTTGGAACGAGATGACGTGCTCTTCTCCGAACTTCGACGCGTCCGCATAAAGCCCCGCATCATATAATGTCTCAAGTGGCTCACGTAATGCTTTCATCGACGGATAAGCAGCTGTCGATTTTTCCATGATGTATGGTAAAATCGCGCGGCTAGTCAGTGTTTTCGCCTCTAGCGGTGCTGAAAACGTGACGAGGATCGTCATCGTCTTGAATTTATCGGTCGGAACGAGGTGGAAGCTCGTTCCTTCCTTTTTCCATGTGCTAAATGACTGACTCATTACTCTCCATCCTTTCGTTTGAACACATGCGCACTGCGAACGTATTCAATATCTGCTTTTTGGTTAACGGCATTCTCATAACGGGCTGCTGTAAAAAAGAAATCACTGAGCCGATTGATGAACGGTAACAAATGAGCCGCTTGGGGAACATCGATCATCGAACGTTCGACGCGACGGCAGACCGTCCGTGCCACATGCAATGTCGCGGCCGCTTCCGTTCCGCCTGGTAAGATGAACTTGTCGAGTGGTGGCGATAATTCCGTTAAACTATCAATCCAACTTTCTAAATCAACTGTTGCTTCCTGACTTAACCGTGATGGACGAGGTTCGACATACATCAAGTCACTGCCACAGTCGAACAACGCATGCTGGATGACCGTCAATTGTTCTCGTACTTCGATCGATGATGCTTTGGTCCGAGCAAGTCCGACGAAGCTATTCAATTCATCGAGTTCTCCCATCAAGCTGATCAATCGATCATTTTTTTTGACTCTCCCACCGACAAGGGATGTTTCTCCTTCATCGCCTGATTTCGTATAAATTTTCATGTTTTATTCACTCCTATAGCGAAAGGAAGCGACTCATAATGTTCGCTTCCTTTGTTTTTTTGGTAATCGGATTCGGAAAGTCGCTCCTTCTCCTAAGCGGCTGTCGACTTCGACCTCTCCACCATGAGCACGGACGACGTTCGCGACGATCGCAAGACCAATTCCTGTACCGGTCTTACCGCGCGTTCGTGCCTTGTCCGCCTTATAGAAACGATCAAAGACGAAAGGTAAATCTTCTTCCGGAATCCCGTCACCTGAATCGATGACGGATAATGTAATGTTTTCCCTATCTTCGTCAATCTTAATCTTGATTTCTCCGTTCTCCGTATAACGAAGGGCGTTTCCAAGAAGATTCGTCAAGACTTGTTCCATCTGATCCGGATCGGCGTCAAATGTGATGTTCGGACCGGAAACCGAGAAAGTGACCTGCTTATCGCGTCCCATTTGTTTGAATTTCTTGATGACTCGCTGTGCAAACGAGACCGTTTCGATGGCTTCAATCCGTAACTCCTGATAACCGGCTTCCATCCGCGCGAGATCGAGTAGATCATTGACGAGACGGGACAAGCGTTGCGATTCATCATAGATGATTGATGCAAATTCTTTCGTCGCCTCGTCACTTTCCGTCATCCCGTCGACGATCGCTTCCGAATACCCTTGCAACATGACGAGTGGCGTCCGCAGTTCATGGCTGACATTCGCGACGAAGTCGGCCCGCATCTTCTCCAGTTGTTGTGCTTCCGTCATGTCGCGCAGGACAGCGACCGCTCCGATCTGCTCTTCTTGTTCGAGTAACGGACTGACGATGATGATGTAAAAGCGTCCTTCCCGTTCAAACGAAACCGTCATCTCCGTCTCTTCCTTCATGACTGTCTGGAACAGTTCAATCAGTTCATCCGGTACGGGAGAACCTGCAAGAAATGCTTCAGCTGGTGGATTCGTCGCGAGTAGCTCACCTGATTTTGAGAACGTCAACACGCCGTCTGCCATACAGCGCAGAATCGAGGAAAGTAAGTGACGCTCCTTATCAAGATCCGTGACGTATTGATTGAGTTGGCTACTCATCTCGTTAAAGGCAAGCGCTAAGTCACCAATCTCATCACGTGAACGTTGCGTCAGGCTTTGATCGAATTTCCCTTCACCGGCCTCAACGACGGCTTGACGAATCGTCCGTAGTGGTGCGGTGATCCGTGTCGATAGGAAGAAAGCAAAGACGGTCGTCCCGATGATCGCTAATAAGACACAGAGCTGAATGATTTGACGTGCGCCTTCATTCGCTTGCTCGATATTCGTCAATTGTTCGATCAAGTAGATCGTTCCGTTGCCGCTATCCGTAATGAGCGGTGCTCGATACGCGAGTGCCGCCTTTCCATCGAAGGTCTCGTAATTACCGATTGCCGTTTCACCT
Source organism: Exiguobacterium sp. UBA6282 (assembly GCF_002440475.1). Lineage (NCBI taxonomy): Bacteria > Bacillati > Bacillota > Bacilli > Caryophanales > Exiguobacterium > Exiguobacterium sp. UBA6282. The sequence continues at coordinate 29,120 of NZ_DJUM01000043.1, forward strand.
TCTTCACCATCGATCGCTTTCCAGTTCTGACGTTCGAGCTCCTTGATAATCCGGTTCGCTTTCGCTTGTGAAATGTTCGCTTCGACAGAATCGTCCTGGGTCTTCGCAATTAATGTCGCGCCATATATATCCGTGATTTCGACAGCAGTACTCGACCCTTCCTCGATACCGGAGTGCGCCTGAAAGACGGTCTCGACTTGTTGACCGAGCTTTGCAAGGTGCCCCCGCTCCTGTTCGATATGAAAAGAGTTGAAAAATTCAAGTAACAAGATCGTCAAGGCGATCAAGACGACCGAGACAAGCAATAGGATCGTGCCCCATAGTTTGATGACTACACTTTGCAACCATTTCATCGTCAGGTCGGACTATTCTCGAACTTGTATCCGACACCCCAGACCGTCGTGATCATTTGAGCAGCGTTCGGAGACAAACGATTCAGCTTTTCACGCAGACGTTTGACGTGTGTATCGACCGTCCGAAGATCCCCAAAAAATTCATAGTTCCAGACTTCCTTGAGTAGTTGTTCCCGTGAGAATACTTTGTCCGTTTGTTTTGCCAAGAAATACAGGAGTTCATATTCTTTTGGTGTTAAATTGACTTCTTGTGATTCAACCGTCACGCGGTGTGCGTCATTATCAATCGTCAAATGTGGGAAGACGATGACATCTTTTGTTTTCGCATCCGTATGGAGGAATTTCGTTGCACTCGCTCGGCGAAGGATTGCTTTGACACGCAAAACGACTTCACGTGGACTGAATGGTTTGACGATATAATCATCTGCCCCCATTTCAAACCCATGGACGCGATTCGTTTCTTCACCTTTTGCCGTCAGCATGACGACCGGCGTCGCTTTCGTTTTCCGTAGTTCTTCACAAACTTGCATCCCGTCCATCTTCGGCATCATCAAGTCGAGGAGAATGACATCGTATTCTGTCTCAAGCGCCATTTCAAGCGCCGTCTCTCCATTGTCTGCTTCCTCGATCGTGAAATTTTCCCGCTCCAGATACATCTTCAACAGGCGACGAATTCGTTCCTCATCGTCGACGACTAAAATACGTGCTTCTTCTGACATGCTGTCTCCTCCTATAAACTAAACTCTACTACTCTATCCTACTACTCTTTTAGTATACTATGAAACGAAAAGAATGGCTTGCACTGGCTGATTTCCCCTAAACGATACTCTTTTGTCAGAGAAACATGAAAAAGCAGCGGACCGTTTCCGGATCCGCTGCTTTTCTTTTCCTTATGCGTACGAGTGTAATCCCGCTACGACAAGGTTGACGAAGACAAGGTTAAACATGATGACGGCAAAACCACCAACACATAACCATGCTGATTTTTTACCGATCCACCCACGCTGGATGCGCATGTGGAGATAGAACACGTAGAAGAGCATCGTGATCAGTGCCCAAACCTCTTTCGGGTCCCAGCCCCAATAGCGGCTCCATGCCATTTGCGCCCAAATCATTGCGAAGATCAATCCGCCAAGGATAAAGATTGGAAGACCGATCGCGATCGCACGGTAACTAATCTCATCAGCTGTTTCTAAATCAATCTTCCGCGCGATTGGTTTCAGACTCTCTGCGACACGCTTACGGAGAACTACGAAACGTAGCAACACATATAAGACGACCCCACCAATGACTGACCATAAGACCGTATTGACCTTATTCGCATTCAAGAAGTTCGGCAATTCAATGACGGCACCTGAACCAGATAAGACTTTTCCGTTCTCAGGACCTGTCAGAACCGGCATCGTGTATTCATGTGTCATCTTCGCACCATTCTTCGCGACGTATTCGATCGTTGATGCAGAACCTGTTGCTTTGAACAAGAGGCCGACGAGGATGTAACCAACGACACAAACGAGTGAGAACATGACGATCTCAAGCCATGTCCGTGTTTTCGATTCTTTATTGAAATCCGTCGCGTGGACCAGATAGAGCAATCCGGTCGCAAAACTGACAGCGAGAATCCCCTCACCGAGCGCTGCCGTCGTAACGTGGATTTTGAGCCAGACACTTTGAAGTGCCGGAATCAAGGGTTGGACCTCATCCGGGAACATCGACGCATAAGCGATGACGAGCAAGGCAACCGGCATTGCAATCAAGCCAAGGACATTGTTTTTATAGATGGCATAGACGATTAAGAATCCAAGGACCATCATCATACCAAAGAATGTCGTGTATTCGTATAAGTTCGAGACCGGAACGTGTCCAGCACCCGCCCAGCGCGTAAAGAAATACCCTAACTGAGCCAGGAAACCGATGATCGCGAGCGTATAGGCGATCTTACCAGAACGTGTCGGACCTTTTTTACCACTCGTCGCAACAGCGAAAAAACCTGTACTGACGAGGTAGACGATGAATGACGTTAGGAGCAGATTACTGCTCAACTGAAGCATGTTCATTTAGCTTCCCCCTCTTCCCGCAACTTTTGTCGGTCCTCAAGTTCTGGTAGACCAACTTCCGTCAACGCGAGATTGGCTTCTTTTTGAAGCCCTAATGCGTTTTTGTTCGTAAATCCAGCAATCTGAATACGACCGTTCTTCTCACGTAACCAGAGACGACGGTGCGGCCAGTACATCCCGATCAATAGACCTGCCATGAAGATGATGCCACCCGCAAAGAGGAATGGGAGCGTCAAGTCTTTCTTGATTCGGACACCTGAGATGTTTGAGAGCTCCGTACCGGCAAACGCCATCTTGTACTGGTTCTCATCCCCACCGACATTCAGCTTGATACCAATCAAGCTACGCTCCCCTTTTGGGTGCTCCGGTGATTTGATATTAAAGACGAACGCCGGATTGACAGGACGTCCAGAATTGGTCGTCGGCTGTCCATCCTTGACGACGAAATCAGGCAAGAAATCCTTCAATTCGACATCATAGCCGTTTTTCAACTTGTAGGTCTCTTTTGGTTCACGTAAATCGACCTTGATCGTATCCACGACTTTACCTGTCTTTTGGTTGACGATGCTAAACGACATCGTCTTAAATTCTGGATCTGCCGCGTATTGTTCTTGGAAGACTTGGAAATCATCGAATTCGAATGGACGGTTGACTGCCGTCTCACCTGATTTGACTTCTTCGAGTTTCGGTTTGAAATCACTTGTCTCTCCGACTCTTTTATAGAGCGTCATCTTCGTGTCGTAGTTTTTCGGTACATTTCCGCCCGCTGCTTCAAGTGATTTCTTGAATTTTGCGTCCACCTTCTCAGGATCATAAAACTCGATATTGAACGCCTCATTCTTCAAGTAATACTTGTTGTCTGTCGCCTCGATCGGTAATGTTTCTCCTTCACGAAGCCAAAGCAGTTCATCTTCATGCATGCCCGGTACGACCCGAAGCATCGCCCCTCCGAAGAATAGTACAAGACCGATATGGTTGATGTAAGGACCCCATCGTCCAAAACGTTGCTTTTCCGCTAAGAGCGCCCCGTCTTGCCGACGAACTTTATAGCCCTTTTTCTCAAGTAACGGTGCGATCGCATCGATTTTTTTGACGTCTCCAGTCGCTTCAGCGCCAAATCGCTGACCATTCATGAAACGGTCCGACTGAATGACCGGTTGTTTCTTCAATGCTCGGTAGAGCGGGAAGAAGCGGTCAATCGACACGATGATGATCGATAAGAGTAACAGTGTGATTAATCCGATGTACCACCATGATTCAAACAGGTTGTGGAATCCTAACGTATAGTAGATATCCCCTGCCGTACCGTATTCTTTTTGATAAAATTCTTCCGGTGGTGTTGCCTGCGGAATATACATCTCTTGCGGGAAGATCGTCCCGACCCCACTCGCGATGATGATCAGACCGATCAGCCATAACCCGACCTTGACGGACGAGAAGAACGTCCATGCCCGGTCGATCCAAGATGGATTTTTACGTTTCGAACGAAGTTCTGCTTCCTCGTAACGCATGTCCAGTTGTTTAAAATCTTCTTGCTCCTGCATCCTTAAATCCCCCTTCGATGCGTTACTGGTTCGCCTTCTTCACCATCTCTTCCAGCTTCGCTTGATCAATCTCACCTTCGTATTTCTCGACGACCTCACCTTTTTTATTGATGATGAACGTCACAGGTAAGTTGTAGATCCCGTAAGCCTTCTCGACCGAACTATTCGTATCCATGAGGATCGGATAATCCGTTCCGCCGATATCCTTGATGAAGCTTGAGACTCGAACCGGTGTTTCTCCGACATTGACCGCTACGAAATTGACACCTTGATCCTGCATCATCTGATAGTTGTCATTGATCAAAGGCATCTCTTTCTTACATGGTTCGCAGAATGTCCCCCAGAAATTGAGTAAAAGTCCTTTTCCTTTGTATTCATCCATCGAGTGCTGTTTCTCACCGTATAGATCGACGAGCGCGAAACCAGGAGCATCATCGCCTGCCATGACACGTCCGTTTTTATCGCGTGTCGCCTGATCGACGAATTGCATGATGACAACTGCGCCTGCAAACAAGACCATCGTCATGATCATCAGACGCCAGAAGGAGCGTTTCTTCTTTTTTTGCTGGGCCGCTGCTAAGCGTTCTTCCGGATTTTGTTTTGTTTTTTTCATATTTTACCGCCTCCACCCATATTGTACTTGAAATCGCTTAAACGTTGATAAAATGTGAAATTCGTTAATCGTTTTGTCACAAAAAAAGAAAACTCAACCCGGAGGATGAGCTTCTCGCTTTACAAATTAACGTTTTTTTGTGTTCTTACGTCTTTTCGTAGGTGGAGCGGCTGGATCCGCTAGCTCACGCAATTGATTGACTTCTTTTTTTGAAAGTTCACGCCACTCGCCAGAAGTAAGACCTGCCAGTGTCAAGAAACCAAACTGTTCACGTTTCAACTTCAAGACTTCTGAACCGAGTGTCTCGACCATTTGACGGACTTGGCGGTTATGTCCCTCGTAGATGACCATTTCGAGGATAGCCGTGTTTTTCTTCTTATCGATGTCACGCATCTCGACGCGTGCTTTCCCTGTCTTAAAGCCGTCCGGCAAGACGACGCCTTTTTCAAGACCTTTGACGTGGAAATATTCCGGTACGCCTTTGATTTTGACGATGTAACGCTTCGGTACCTTATACTTCGGGTGAAGCAGAAGGTTTGAGAATTCACCGTCATTCGTCATCAACAGAAGACCGCTCGTATTGTAGTCGAGACGACCGACTGGGAAGACACGATGACCTGGTGGTACGAGATCGACGACCGTCTTACGTCCTTTATCGTCTTCAACCGTCGAGACGACACCTGTTGGTTTATATAGCATGTAATAAACGTGTTCTTCCCGCTCGAGCTTGACGCCATCGACTTCGACTTCAGCACGCGCTCCAACTTTCGTTCCGAGCTCCGTGATGACTTTCCCGTTGACCTTAACGCGACCTGCTGTGATCAATTCTTCTGATTTACGCCGTGAAGCGACACCTGCTTGTGCGATGATTTTTTGTAACCGTTCCATTAATTCACTCTCTCCTCTAATGAAGGATCATTCCGGAAGAAGAGATCTCCATCTGATTCGAACGTTTCTTCGAACTCGAGTGGTGGTAACTCCTCAATACTATTCAGACCAAAGTGGTCCAGGAAATGATCCGTCGTCTTATACAATTTCGCGCGACCAACGCCTTTGGCGCGTCCCGCTTCTTCAATCAAACCTTTTGCACTTAACGTATGGATGACGCGTTCCGTCTTGACGCCACGGACGACTTCGATATCAGCACGCGTGACGGGTTGTTTGTACGCGATGATGACGAGTGTCTCCATCGCTGCTCGAGACAAGGAGTCTTCTGCAAGTGAACCCGCATACGCCTGAATATACGGCGACATCTCTTTTCGTGTCACCATCTTAAAGACGCCACCCGACTCTACGATTTGCAACACCCGTTGCTCCGCTTCAAACGTCGTCTGAAGAGCCAGTAACTGTTCACGCGCCGCCGCTTCACTGATCTCTAGTGCTTGACTGAGACCACGTGGGTCGATGCCGTCATCGCCGACGACGAATAACAAGCTTTCAATGATTTGTTCATACGCCAATCTGACTCTCCTCCTTCACCATGCTACGCAACAAAATGTCATCGGTCATTTGTTCACAATCAATGACGCGTTGCTTGACGAGTTCTAGGACGGCGAGGAAACTGACGACCAGTTCTTCGACCGTCGGCTGCTCCACAAAAAAGCCAAAGAATGTCGTACGCTCACGCGTCGCGACGTAACGGGCGACAGACTCCATCTGTTGCTCAAGCGACCGTTCTTCCCGTTTGACCGTCTTCGAACGACGTACCTTCCAAGCTTCCCGTTGACGCATTTTTTCATAGGCACGCAATAAATCACTTAGTGATAACGTACCATTATACTCTTGTGCGTCCGTATCGAGATAACGCATCAAATCCTCTGGTTGTTTCGAGAACAGCTCAAGGCGTGCCTCTTCCTTTTCCTTCAGGACGAGGGCTGCTTCCTTATATGCCTTATACTCGATCAACTGTTGAATCAGACCTTCTCGTGTCGGTTCTTCCTCGAAATCGGGAATCTCATCATATTCCGTCTGTTCGATCGGCAAGAGTTGTTTGCTTTTCAGTTGCAACAGCGTCGCTGCCATGACAAGATATTCACTAGCAACATCTAGTTCAAGATGTTGCATCGCACGGATATAGGACACATATTGATCCGTCACCATGGAAACGGATATATCATAAATATCGATTTCTAATTTACCAACCAAGTGTAACAGCAAGTCCAGCGGGCCTTCAAACGCATCCATCTTTACACTGTATGATTCCATGATTCTCCCTGCCCATCAACGTTTTTTGCGCCTTAGTATACCATACAACGGATGGGTTCGACTATGTTATATTCAAAAGGAAGAGGTGATTCCATGAATCCGATCGAGCGATTCGTATTCGAATTCAATATCCGGCACGATTACTTCGAATGCCATGAAATCTTAGAAGAAGTCTGGCAAGAAGGACAACGTCAGGACGAAGCACTCGTTGGTTTAATTCAATTCGCCGTCGCCCGCTATCACCACCGTCGCGGCAATGCGACCGGTGCACAGCGAACATACAGGAAAGCATTTGATAAGATCGAACGTCACCGAGCTATGCTGATCGCGTCCGGAATCGATGTCTCTTGTTTGCTGGATTATCGGAACCACTTTACGGAGCCGGTCTATCGACACATTCCGTTACCAGTCTTCCCGGACGTCATCCGAACCGTCGCCCTGGAAGCGACAGCACCTGATCTCGACTACGTGACGCATAAACATCGTTTGCGCGATCGTACGGATGTCGTTCTTGCACGGCAAGAAGCGCTACAAAACCGAAGAGACCGGTCCATCTAAGCCATGGACCGGTCTTTTTATTGATTTTTCCATTTGTCGACGAGGCGTTGCGTCTCTTCGGTCGCACCAATGATATCCGTTCGAAGCAATTTGGATGCTTCATCAAGTAAGAGATACGACATCCGTTCTCCTCGGAAAGACGGCGATAACGCGATATGTTTCAATTCAGCATGGCCATCCATTAATTGAAACCCGATGACACCGACGAAATCCTCATCTTGTTTGTACAAATACAAGCGTTGGTCTTCTTCCTGTTCATAGGCTTGAACCGTTTCAAGCAAATACTTCGGATCCTTCACTTCGCACGAAAAGGCGATCAGCCCCATCGCGGTCCGTTCATTCAACTTCTTATATTTTACTAGCATGTGATTCTACACCTTCCTAATTTCAACAACTCTCAGGAGCATGAACGACTGAGACTCATTCATTCTACACCTTCTCACACAGAATTACTGCATTTTTTTCATAATCCATGAAAAAGGCAGGAGACCGTCATGTGACGTCCCCTGCATCTGAATCATGCTTGTTCTTCCATCACTTGGATGAAAGCACGCATGTAATCTGGTAGATCAGGCGGGCGACGGCTCGAGACGATATGTCCGTCGACGACGACGGCTTCATCGTGCCAAATCGCACCTGCATTCGTCATGTCATCCTTGATTCCTGGCGTACTCGTGACATTAACACCTTTTAAGATGCCAGCAGAGATCAACACCCAACCAGCGTGGCAGATTTGACCAATTGGTTGCTTGTTCTGATCAAAGTGCCGGACCATGTTCAGGACAGAGTCAAAGCG
>NZ_DJUM01000043.1:37329-37494 GCF_002440475.1 Exiguobacterium sp. UBA6282
TGGACAGGATACCATAATTCTAAATCCTCGAAGTCATTGCTGACGACTTGGATGATTCGTTTTCCTTCTAAACGCATGACAAACACTCCTTTTCGAGTTGAGTTCCTTTACTGATTGTACCCGCTTCTAAAAAAAGAAAAACTCCTCTTCAAACGTTTGAAGAGG
>NZ_DJUM01000033.1:0-16591 GCF_002440475.1 Exiguobacterium sp. UBA6282
AAACAGGCGGTCGTGATCGTCAACGCAAGAGAAGTCATCAAGAGATGAAGAGGTTCGACGAACGGAACGAGAGACGATCCTGTGATTGTATCGAAAGCTAAACCGAAGGACAAAAAAATGAGTAAATACAGAAGCGATTTTTGACGAAACATGCGGCATGTCTCCTTTTACTAAACGATACATTTAGTATAAAGCGTAGGTCTTCTTGTTTTACCTAACAAAAATGTAAGAAAGTGGCTGATTTCAAACAGCTGAATCTTTCTTGTATAACAATGTCAAACGCGTCATCAAAAAGTAAAGGAAAGCGGCGCTACTCGCGATTGCCTGAAAATAGATCGGTTGAAACAGACCTTTGAATACAAGTAACAGTACGCCACCGAGTAATAAAGCGATGCCTTGATTCAGGAGGAGGTGTGTTATCCAAGGTAGTGGACGTGAGCGAAATCGGAAGTAACGAATCGCGTCGGTCAGGATGCCACCGACCGTGATGACGATCACAAACGACAGCAAGGTTTCGAAGACACCTGGATAATACTCAGAGTCCGTATCGGGCATGAGACGTGGTGATGACGGAAGGTGTTGATAAAGCATCAGAAAAATCCAATTACTCATCAGAAGTCGAAATGACAGACGCATCATGGTACTCCTCCTTCCCGGTTTTCAAGACGATGANNCGGATCATGGTACTCCTCCTTTCCAGTCTTCATGAGGATGAATAGACGGGTGATCATTACATATAAACAGGTAGCGACTACGTTTCCGATGAAAAATAGCGCGGGAAGTGAACTGAACAAGATGAACGCACCGGCAAACACGAAGACCGTACCTTGATGAACGAGGAGATGCGTCATCCACGGTAGCGAACGTTTCGTGAAGCGGACAGCTAACAGAGCGTCAGCAATCACGGTACCGCTGAAGAATAATAGCATGACAGCATCCAACTGTTCATTGACAAGCTGCACCGCGTAAGACAAAAACGGAACCATCATCGTCATCGAGCCAAACAATTGGAGAAACAGAAAAAAGCTGAAGACGGTCCGACCGAGCCACCCGAACAGATAGGGGAGGAATGACGGATACTTTCGCGCCGACTCGGAGACGATGTAATAAATCAACGCTACACCAGAACAGAATAAGATGAGAACGAACGAAAACGAATTTGGTTGCATGAGCAGATAGAGGACGATGCTTGCGAATAACGCGACGATTTGATTGAGGATGACCCGTTGTGCAAATGAAATATCCGAACGAAATAACAGGCGCGGAAGCCCTTCTGTTAAGAGTGCACCGATCAGAATGGCGGGACCGGCAAACAATAGACCAATCATAAAGAAGTCAGTGAAGGAAGTGCCGTATATTGCTGGATCACCCATCTCAAACCCAGCAATGAGTGCATACAAGAAAGCGAACAATATCGCGGAAATGAAACTGTTCTTTACGATAGATAACATGAGATAAGCCCTTTCCGACTGACGTTCAAAATAGTTTATACCAATACAATGTCAGGTCAATATGTGGATTGGCGAATTGTTTTAAACTATCGACACCGCCGAGCACGAAACCTTCTCGTTCGTAAAAACGGCAAGCAATCAAGTTATCGTCCTGTGCTTCGAGTGAAAGACCACTCAACTCACGTTGCTGTGCCCATTTTGACGCAGCGACAAGCAATTGGTGTCCGACCCCTAGTTTACGAAACGCTTGTTTGACCGCGATGTTTTCGATGTAGGCGAAACGGTTCCAGTCACGAACAAGACGAATCTGTCCGACACAAGAAGTGCCGGAAAAGGCGAGGAGGACGATTTTATTCTCGTTTTCGATATACGTCGCCCAATCGAGTCGATCGTCAGGAAAACGGGTTTCAGTAGCGGTTTCATAGAGTTCTTCCGTATAAGACCATGCGGTACCAGAAAACTGCGGAACGATGCGTCCGATGATCGGGAATGAATCGTTGGCATGATTGACGAATGGAATGCTCTCGAACGATAGCGGTTGAATCGTCAGCTTTTCAGTCTCTTTCATTGTCATCCTCCTTCTTTCTATAGAGATCTACTTCACTCTATTCATCATCTCCTACAGACTGAGCATTGTCACGAGGAGAGATGCGAGAACAGGTCAATTTTCGAATGAACCAGGTTTTAATTTTTCTAAAAAAGGAATTGCTTCAACAGGAACGAATACATAGTCAGAAGACGTTGAAACAGTACAGAAAGACAGCAGTAGAGGACGTGACAACATGAACATGGATACGGTCAATCAGTATCTCGATGCCTATGGATACGGCGTTATTTTTATTTTTTTATTTTTTGGCATCGTCGGGATTCCAGCACCGGAAGAATCCTTACTCGTCCTGATTGGCATCTTAAGTGGTCAAAACGAAGAACGTTTAATCTATTCGATCTTGACTGCGTATGCTGGGACGTTCGTCGGTATGCTGACGGCATATGGAGCAGGTCGCTTCTTCGGACCGACCGTCCTACGATACGGTCGATTCCTCGGATTGACGAAGGAACGCTGGGAGCGGGTGTCAAACGGCTACATGGAACGAATCAATCGAACGATCATCGGCGGTCTTTACATTCCGGGTGTGCGGCAGATCAATCCGTATTTTGCGGGCATGAAGCGGATTTCGTTCGGTCGGTACTTCTTTGTGTCAGCAATCGGTTCCGCGCTGTGGGTCGTCCCCTTTGTCTTACTCGGTCACTTTGCAGGAAAGACATTTCATATCAAGCCGGAAGTCGTACCGTATTTCGGACTTGCCTTACTCGTATTGTTCCTGCTCGGAGTGCTCGTGAAATGGCTCAAGCGGAAGCGACTTGAGAAACGCGTCGTTTCAGGGAAAAACGAAGCGGGAAAAGAAGACTAAACGTTACTTCTTTTTGAAGGATCGTCGGAACAGTTTGAAGGAGTGGACAAACGATGCAAAAAATAGTGATCTTTCCTTTTTTAAGGATGCGATCCGGTCATCATCTGGTTGCCGAAGCGATCGCCGAACGACTGCAAGGTCCAGGGGTTGAAGTCAAGGAAGTAGAATTGCTCAGTACGATCAGTCCATTTGCGGAATGGGTGACATCTAAGTTTTACCTGAACTGGATCCGACACTTCTCAAACGGCTATAGCCGTTTTTATCATCAGCATATTGCCGGGCGTTCGAGCAATGCCCGGTCGACAGGGTGGACGTCGCATTATTTCCAACAACAGATGTTACGGATCATCCGGACGGAACAACCGGACGTCATCATCTGTACACATGCGTTTCCCTCCTATCTCTTGAATCAATTAAAAGAACGAAACCTTTGTGACGTACCGGTCATCAATGCCTATACCGATTTATTCGTCAGCCGCGTCTGGGGAAAGACGCATATCGAGTATCATCTGTTGCCGAATCGTGAGGCAAGGCAAGAATTGCACGAGCATCATGCTGTACCCATTGAGCGCTTGTTCGTGACGGGTATCCCCGTCCATCCAGCAATCGCTGGCGGTTCCATTTTTCGCTCGACGCAGTCACGCAAACAAATTCTTGTCGCAGGCGGAAACGGTGGACTAGGTCAACTCGAGACCTTACTGACGCAGATCGAACAGTGTCCAGAAGCAGATTTCCATGTCTTATGTGGGAAGAACCAAACATTGTATAAACGACTAGCTTCGCGACGTCATCCACATATCCATCCGCTCACCTATATCGATTCACGGGATGAGATGAATCAGCTGTATGAACGAATGGATGCGATTGTTACGAAACCGGGTGGCGTGACGGTCAGTGAAGCATTTGAAAAACGTGTACCGCTGTTCATTCAACACGTCCTACCGGGACAAGAAGAGATCAATCGTACGTATTTGATGGAGAAAGGACTTGCGTTCGCATTTCATCAAACGGATACACTCACGGACGTCATCCGTCGGACGCTTGAGAACCCAGACGTCATGCATGCTTGGCAACAAGCAGTCACGCAGTATCAAAATGATCGCGTCATGGCCGATCAGCGGTTCTTCGCGGAACGGATTGCGGGTTGCCTGCAAGACCGTCGCCGAAAAGTAAATGAATAAAAGGGAGTTAGTTTCTATGCGTTCACGTCTTATCACAGCAGGAATTCTCGCGACACTCGCCTATACGGTCGTCCCGTACGTGGCGTCACGCGTCTTTGGATGGCGCGTGACAAAATCACTGAACTCACGATACGTCGCTTTGACGTTCGATGATGGTCCAGATCCCGTCTATACGGCAGAACTGCTCGATCTCTTAAAACAAGAAGGCATTCAGGCGACGTTTTTTGTCGTTGGTCATAAAGCAGAAGTACATCCGGACCTCATTCGCCGGATACACGACGAAGGGCATCAACTCGGTATCCACAATTACGTCCATCGACCGAACTGGTCGATGCGACCGTCGACGGTCCGGGCAGGAATCGAGCGGACGGCTATGATCATTGAACGGATCACCGGTGAACGTCCGACGGTCTATCGTCCACCGTGGGGTGCACTCAATGCCGGAGATGTCCTCTGTCCAACCGCTTACAAGATGATTCTCTGGTCGAAGATGGCGGAAGACTGGAAGGTAGAAGGCGGGACAGTAAAAATCAAGAGGCTACTATCGAATGTGTCAGAAGGAGATATCATCTTGCTCCACGATAACGGGGATACGTTCGGCGCGGACCCACAAGCACCCGTGCAGACGATTGAAGCGCTTCGTGAACTCTTGCCGAACTGGAAAGCACGCGGCTTACAGTTTCGTCGCATTCACCAAACGTAAAAAAAGAGGAGCTATCCGGTGCCGGATAGCTCCTCTTTTGCATGGATTATGCTTCGCGTGACAAGTCCTCATCTTCTTGACTATGATGGAGAATCAAGCGCCGCACGACGAACGAACGTAAGAATAGGATGAAGGTGATGACCGGAAGTAGTAACCACCAAGATTGCGTCAAAAATAAGTCGTCGAACGTCGTGATCATGACGAAATGACGACCAATGTAAAGCCACATGAAAAAGGAACTGACGAATAGAATTGCTTCCGATGTCGTCATGAACTCAAACTCATTTTTCATTGAACTACTCCTTATGGATGGATTTGGTTTGTTTTACACTATCCACCATATCACAAGACCGATACCAATGCCCCAACAACCTAATACGAACGCTAGACCATAACGTCGGAGCAATGGAAAGGAACGAGTTCCTTGCTGTTCAAGTCGTCGTTGTGCTTGTGTCAAGATCTCTTTAGGAATCGAACGGATGATGAAGTAGATACCGAGTGGAACGAGTAAGAGATCGTCGAGAAGACCGATGACAGGCAGAAAATCTGGTATCAAGTCGATCGGACTGACAGTATAGGCGATTAAGGCGATGATTCCCCATTTGATATGACGAGGTAAACGAGGATGTTCGATTGCATAAGAGAGGACTGATAATTGTTGCTTCATCCGTCTAGCGATCTGTTTCATTCGCTCTAACATAGGCGAGTACTCCTTTCTTATGAGCGAACCGGTTCCCGTTCGTTTGTCGTGACGGCTGCCTCGTCATCCGCTTCATACAGAATGACACGATTTCGTCCTTGTTCCTTTGAGGCATATAATGCGTCGTCCGCAAGAATATTCATTCGTTGAATGGCGATATGTTTCCCGTGAGCGATCCCGACGGATGCCGTGATGGCAATCGACGGGGATCCGTCGAGCTGAAAGTGTGTGTTCGCGATCCGTTCTCGAATCCGGTTAGCGACTTTCGTGACTTTTGGAGGCGTGAGATCATAGATGAGGACCATGAATTCTTCGCCGCCAATTCGAGCAGTGATATCATGCGGACGTGTCTCTTCCTGCAAGATCCGTGCAAACTGTTGCAAGACGAGATCACCGTTCGCATGACCGTACGTATCGTTGACATGCTTGAAATGATCGATATCGAGCGCGAGCACATTGTAGACGCGTCCTTCTGCTTCAAGCAATGTCGTCCGTTCGTCCCAGACACGCCGATTGTACAGTCCTGTCAAGTGATCGAGTTCTGCTGATTGTTTATAACGCTGGACCTGTTCGTTGAGCAACTGAAAGTCGATCGTCAAGAGGCTCGATAACAGTCCAACCGCAAGTCCGATCGTCCACGTTGAAGCAAGTAAACGAAGAGCGGCGTCACTGAAGCCGAGATTGATCGAGACAGCGATCGAGATCATGAACAATGACCAGACGTTCATGATCAGGTTTTGCAAGAGCGGTCGATGGAGTAACCGCTTATGAATGAAGTACATCCCGGTGCTGATGCCGAGGACTGCAAGAAAGGCGACGATTGATTGTGGGGTCCAGCCGAAGTAAAATCGAGAACAACCGATGATCAGCGTCGCGATGATGAGAGGCGAGCGAACGCCATAAAAAGCGAGCAGGACGAGCGGTAAATGACGTAAGTCCATCCGTAACGATTCATTGACTGCAATTCCTTTAAACATCAATAGCACACCGAGTAGTCCGGTCGCAAGACCAACGATGAGGGACTTCATTCTGCTCGATGCGAGGCGTTGACTATAGATGATTTTAGCGATTAAATAAAAGCCGGTGAAGGCGATACAGGCATTCAATAACAACTCGGCAATGAACATGAGTTCCACATCCTTGAGTATGATACTTTCACGATAGCAGTTTGATAAGGGATGTCAACGAGAGAGACTCAAAATTTTAAAGATTCAGGAAAAGTCTTGCACGATTGAAAGTATTTGGTAAAATAAGAGAGCTTCAGGAAAAGGGAGGGATGAAGTGAAATTAAAACGTCTTATGATTGAGGCACGGAAACTTGACGGACGTCCGCACTATTCGTGGGATGGATATGTCCTAAAGCAGACAAAAGACTATCTACTCGTCGCGAATATTCCAGGGCGGACGCTTCATCATCATCGTCGCGCAACCGTTTATACATACGACAACTATAGTCTCGAATTCTATCCGTTTGAAGCTGATTTCACGGTTGGTCTCGATATAGAACGGACGGGAGAGATGAGCTATTACTGCAATATCTGTCTTCCGTCAGTCCTTCAAGATGAAACATTATCGTTCATCGATCTGGATCTTGATCTCGTCTATCGAAACGGAGTGTGGCAAGTCGTCGACGAGGACGAATTTATGGAGAACCAACGGCTCTATCACTATCCGGTCGAATTGATTGAACGAACCCGTGCGTCATTGCTGAACCTTCAAGAACGGATCGCGCAGCAACAGTTTCCGTTTGACGGCTATTTAAATGCTTTCATCCCGACCGTCATGAACATGAATGATGGAAAGGATACCCAATAAAAAAACCGCGATATTACGCATTTAGTCTGTTCCCTTTTGTCGCAAGACGTTTGAGTCAGTCTATACGTTGACTCTCTTGATCCTATCATTAAAGCTAGGGGTCCTCCTGTATCTCTCGTCTTAGTAGAGTAATCCGATGTAGTTCAATGAAACATCCTGTAGTGAGATTAACGTCGTCTACTTAATAATATGGAAGTCGCTGAACGTTCGTTTGTGATCCAAGCGTACTATAAACAACGAACAAACGGCTTGAGTCCGGTAAAGTACCGAATTCAAGCCGTTTTAAGGGACATTCGTTCATCTGTTAACGATTCATTCATGAAGTAATAATATGTTTCTTCATCATGTATTGCATGCAATTAAAAAAGGCACTGATGGCTAGTGGGATGATGACGATACTTATTCCTACAAGCACTAATCCAGGAGCATCATCTAACTGACCTATATAAAAGAATACGGGAAGAATAGAAATCGCTAAAACAGCAATCACGAGGAATGCCTTTTTAATGCTATTCGACGATGAAGAAATACGAATAGCCGCGTCCTGATTTTTTGTAAAAGCGCTCAAAATGCGGAAACCGTGAAAAATAGAAGCTAATAGCGGTATAAGAGCAATATAAGCAACGATCAATACGACATATCCTGGTTTTTCAAAAATGATTGAACTCTTGATTCCGTTTAGCAATGTAGGGATTGCGTAGCCCGCTAAACCCAGTAGACCAAGAGATAGTACAAATAGGCATGACTTTAGTAAAAAAACACTTAACTTTGGGGGATTCATGGTAGCAATCCTTCTTTCCATATGACTTTTCATTTAGTGATCCATGTAAAGTGTATGATGAGATACGAAATATTACGTTAGACTTTAGACTGATTTTGTAACGATTAATATAAAGCTAACCGCATTACCGCGTTCTTTAGATATCAATATGTTTAAGTGTCATTGTGATAAAAAATAAAAAATGTAAAAGAGAAGTAAAGGGAGGTATGATGAATGAAAACGATTCGTTGTCACCGTGCATTTGGAGTCTATGGCTTATTAATGAAAGAGGATGCCTTACTCGTCATCGATAAAAATGGTGGACCGTATATCAATCGCTATGATTTACCAGGAGGAAGCCTAGAAGAAGGGGAGACGCTCGCTACGGCGATGCGCCGTGAGTTTACGGAAGAGACAGGGCTTGAGGTAGCACTCGAACGACAGATCGGCGTCGCTGACTTCAAGCTCCCGTGGGACTGGCGGGAGTTCGATGAAGTCCATCATATCGCCGTCTTTTATCTCGTTCGACAGACCGGTGGAACGCTTGGCATTCCCGAGCAATTCGTCGGACAAGACTCACTCGGTGCGCGTTGGGTCAAGGGGAGTGAAGTTTCAATCGACAATGCGTCACCGCTCGTACTTGAAGCATTCCGCTGGATTGAGGAACAACAACTCGATCTTGAGGCACGACACTTTTCGAATTGGGATGTCTTAAAATGAATCGAAGCGCTCTTCGCATGCGGAGAGCGCTTTTTCATGTTCAATTGGCTAGCGCAGCGTCGAGTCGTCGTTTTTGATGCCGGTGATGCGCGAGATGGTACGAGACGAGGGCATACCACTCGGCAGCGTTCAACCAGCCCATCCCACCGTGTTGCGTCTTTTGATCAACGGGTGTCGCCTGAGCAATCGTTGCGAGCGTTACGTGACGATCAATCAGTTGCAACCAACGTGTCCGTATTTGTTCAACCTGATCCGTCTCATCCGGTGGGGCGTTCATCGCATCCGGTAACCGGATCGGTGTCGACGGAAATGCACCGACAGCAAATAACTGTTCGCCGAACGGTGACTTCCCGGACGTGGTCACGGATGCGAACTGGCACGACTCGACTTCATCCAAATACTCATGACTGACGACGATCAAATGATCATACATTTGACTAATCGACCACGTGTCATGGTCGAGATGATGAATCAACGCCTCCGGCTGATAGCGATCAAGTTCTTGTAGATAATAGGTGAATAGTTCGTTCATCCTGTCACTCCTTTCAAAAATATCTTCTTCACTCTTTTCGAACAATCCACGACTTCTTCCTGTCATATTTCCTAGAAAGGAGGAATCACCATGCAAGCTCCATATCTTCCGGTTCCCCATACGCTCTTACGGAGCGGGACGGCATTCGCGTCCGTCCATGAAAAAATGATCTACCTGATCCTTGAAAGCTTCAGTGGTCAAGATGGTCAAGCGTTTCCGTCCTATCAGACGATTGCCGATGCTGTTCCGTGCAGTAAATCGACAGTCAAGTCGTGTATCCAGTCCTTGATCGCAAGTGGTCGGATCGAGAAAGTCGAACGGTTCACGAAACACGGAGGACAGACCTCGAATGCTTATCGTGTCCTGCCCCATGTCGATACGCCATCCCCGGCGAGTCATGAGACGACTGCCCCCGAGACTTCTGCTGACTCCGAAGAAGAAGTCTTGAAGAAGACATCTTTAAAAAAGGAACTGGTGCAGCAGTATGAGTCGAATCTCGGAAAGGTGTCACCACGAATCGAACAAGAGTTGCTGTTGCTTGCGAACGAACATCCAATCGAGCGAATCCAGTACGCAATTGAAGAAGCGGGGCGGGCGAACAGTCGTCATTTCGGTTACATTGAACAGGTCGTTAAGCGCCTTGCAACCGGATCCGCGTCAGAACGTCCGAAACAAGTAACCAAACGTTCGAGAAGGAACAATTCATTATTTCAATTACCGAATTGGGTAGAACGTGAAAAAGAAGCACAACGCGCTTACGAGGCAAAACAACAGGAACGACAAGTCATTCCTGACGATGACGAGATTGCTGCTTTATTACATACATTGACTAGGGAGGGAGCCTGATGCAACTAGAAGAATTACTGCGACGCGCGAATCAAAAACTAACCGTTCCCGGCATGCATCCGTCGGTCGTCCGGATTGCCCGTGACGTGATTCAAGAGCTTTATCCGCATGGAATCAAACTCGGTATAGCCCAAAGTTTTCGGAGCATTGCGGAACAGAACGCGTTATACGCAAAAGGACGGACGACCCAAGGACCGATCGTGACGCAAGCCCGTGGTGGACAATCAAACCATAATTTTGGTGTTGCAATTGACGTCTTCCTTTATGAAGATGGTGCATTATTTCTTTCTCCACCGGACGCGCGACTTCGTCGAATCGTTGCGGCAATGAAACGGCGCGGAATGGACTGGGGAGGCGATTGGTCCCGTTTTCCCGATTATCCACATTTTGAATTGTACGATCATGTCAGTCTTGCGCGGCATCACGTGCCAAAACCAGGACACTATCTACGCGAACGAATTCAAGCACCGGAACTCGTCCGAGCGATTGAGAAGCGATTGGGACTGATGGTGACAGGAATCTTTGATATACGTTTGACGCGAGCCATCCAAGCGTTCCAGCAGACATCTCGACTTGTGGTTGACGGGATTGTTGGACCGCAAACATGGCGTCGTCTCTTTCCGGTGTCGCCATGATTCGTTTTCAAGCATGGCTCCGCCTCATGATACCGCTCTATGTCTTTCTAGAGTTATTCTTACCGACGCTCGGATTTACCGCTTTACCGGTGTCATCGAATGACGTCGAACGATTCGTGACCGGTCTGGTTGGGGTAATCGGTTTGTTCGTCGCTTGGTGGAAGAATAACGACGTGACCGAGCGGGCATTAAGACGACGTCAGTCGCAAGAACAGCTGGAAAACACATCCTTAACCGATTGAACGGTCGGGAAGCGTTTGGATTGTGTCAGCAACGGGCATTATTTCATACAAATGACTAATTGTTTGACTTCAAGATACTGATAAAAGAAATTGACTTTAGTCAAGTAGATAGAGAAAGAAAGGTCGGTCTTCTTGTGAAATGGTCAACGTTGCAACGGTATTTGTTTTTGGCACTCTGTGCGCTTTTATTTACAAGTGTTTGGAGCTATCAAGCTTTCCTAAAAATCGAACGAGAAAACGCCCGTATCTTAAAAGAAGCTATTCCGATCTCGACGGAAGCAGCAGAACTGTTTCCAGCGTTGTTGAATCTAGAACTCAGTGTCCGGAGTTACATCCTTTCACCGAACAAAACGGATCTAGCACAGTATGAACGGACGATTAATCAGCTGGATCAAACGATCACGCGGCTGAACCGGCTAGATGCGAACCATCCCATCATGCGAAAACTCGTTCGGACGGAGGCAATTCCCCGTATCGAGACGGCGACGCAGTTTTACGACACGCAATTTGAACTCGTCAAGGACGGTGACAGAGCTTCAGCAGAGGCAAGACGATATCAAGGAATGCAGTTCATCGAAACGTTCCGACCGATTGATGCCCGTTTGCGAACAGACGTCAACCGAATCATTGCGGAAGCAACACAACGCTCCGAGCAAGCATCGAGTGCTGCGAAATGGGTTATCGTTGTCGTCGCGAGCATCGCTGTTCTTGTTTTGATTGCCTTCATCCAGACGTTTCGAATGGAACGTAGCAAACAAGTCTTGATTCATCGTTCCTTGCATGATGCATTGACTGGCATCCCGAATCGGCGAGCGTTCGATGAACGATTGGAGAAGCTTCTCGAAGAAGCCAAACAAGAGCAGACACCTCTCTCCTTAATACTGATTGATGTCGATGCCTTCAAGTCCTACAATGACACGTATGGTCACTTAAAAGGGGATGAATGTTTGAAGGAAGTGGCTCGCGTCTTAAAACGGCAGGCTCGGCATGGACAAGTCGCACGATACGGAGGAGAGGAGTTCACGGTTTTACTGACGCGTGGCATAGAAGAAACCCGTCATATCGCAGAACGGATTCGACAGGACATTCTTGATTTGAACATCACACACGAGCAGTACGAACCCCTTTGCCGGGTCAGCGTCAGTCTTGGCTTGACGTCACTTGTACCCGAAGAACAGACGACAGAGAAGGAAATCATCGACCAAGCCGATCAAGCACTGTATCGAGCGAAAGAGAACGGACGGAATCAGATTGGGGACTTGGCAGGGTGAATACGATAAAATCCCCCGCGTGAGTGTTTGCTTCTCACACGGGGGATTTTTCATTTCATTGTAAGATGACGCAATACGATCGATCGGAAATGAGAGGCGCCGATATGACATAAACCGTCCTGACAGGTTCACCACCGACACGCGCATTAAGTTGTGTGAGCTGGGAACGAATCTTACGGCTTAAGCCATATCGTAATTCAGTACTGAGCTCATCAACATCTTCCTGTACGTGCAAGAGAAGTTGGAACGGTTCAAGCGAAAAGATTGAAAAATCACAGGAAATCCGTGGATCCTCGAATTTTTCATTCAATTCCTTCTTAATGTAATAGGCTTCTTGTGCACTAATCAACTTTTCTCACCTCACTCTCCTGATAAATCAGCTCTTTCTCTACTATAGTCTATATTACCCATTTTTCTGGCAAATAATCGTCTGATTTTGAAAAAAAGTCAATCCGAATTTTGAAATCATCCAAAATCTATTTTCAAGAAATCCTCTTAAACTCCGCAAAAAAAAACGCCAAGCTTCAATGAGCAGGGCGGAAGGAGAGAAAAATTCAAGATATCGAAGACTGGACATGGCATTTCTTTAAATATTGTTCCATAGCTTGGACGAAGAAGGTCAGTTGATGAGTGGAGATGACGGGTACCTTTCCGTACCGCACTTCAAAATAAAGCGGATCAACAGGTGACGGAAAAGCGATTCGCTCGAACCATTCCGTCACGGTCTCATGTGTCCTGCGCTGTAACGAAAGCGGAAGTTGCTCATTAAAACGAACGAGTTGTTTTCGAATCGAGTCAGCAGGTAGGTCTTTTGTCTCATAAATGAAAATCGGGAAGCGTGGTGAAAGTACATGACCCGATGCATCAAGTCGCGGACGACGCAACCACTGGAGATAGTGCCATAAAAACCAGCTACAAAACAGGAGAACGAGACATAAGATGAGAAGATAAGGAGGTGTCGTCACCGAAGAGTCAAAACCGGTCCGGAACCAAGGAGTAGGTGGATCGGCTTCACTAATCGTGACAGTACTTCCGTCTCCGCCGTATGAGGTTCCTTCCTCGACTGCACTAAACATCGATGCTTTCGGACCACAGCGATCAATGCAGTATGTATTTGTTGCTGGATCGATTCGTCCAAGCAGTGATGTATAGAATGACGGGACGAATTGTTGGATGGCAAGCAGTAGAAGACAGACGATTGGAATAAGAAGCAACAGGCGAGTGCGGAGCGTTTGCACGATAGGGACACCTCCTTTGACGAGTACGTTTAACAGACGTTCGCTACACAGTATAGCAAAAGTGGAGATGGAATATTTTGATTTTTTCAAAAAATAGTCATTGATTTAGAAAGGAATGAATAGTATGGATTTACGATCGAGTTACCAAAAAGCGACAAAACGATTGGATGGACACGGAAGTCGAACCATCGGAGTATTACAAGAAGCGTTGCAAACCGTTTCTGCCGATCAACCAAGCGATATGTATGGAAACGGCGAATTGATTAAAACGTTCGAACGTAAGATAGCAGACTTACTCGGGCACGACGATGCGATCTTTTTTCCGAGCGGTACGATGGCGCAACAAATTGCGTTACGGATCTGGTCTGATGAACAGAATAATCGTAAGGTTGCCTACCATCCCCTTTGTCACCTCGAGATTCATGAGCAGGATGGGTTGAAGGAATTACACGGGATTAAACCAGTACTAGTCGGAGAAGTCGATCGCTTAATGACGATAGACGACGTCAAAGCCTTGCCGGACGTCAGCTGCCTGTTACTCGAACTGCCACAACGCGAACTCGGCGGACTGCTTCCGTCGCGTGAGGAACTTGAAATCATTTGTGCATATGCACGGGAACAAGGAATTCGTCTGCACTTGGATGGGGCACGCCTACTTGAAATCTTACCGTACTATGAGGCATCGGCAAAAGAAATCGCAGAGTTATTTGACAGTGTCTATATCTCTTTTTATAAAGGTCTTGGCGGCGTCGCAGGAGCGATCTTAGCCGGACCGGAAGCATTTTGTCGCGAGGCTCGCATCTGGAAACGTCGCTATGGCGGTGATTTGATTAGTCTCTATCCGTATATTCTATCCGCGGATCATTATTATGAACAACGAAAAGACCGGATGGCGGAGTACCATATAGCCGCAAAAGCACTAGCGAGCAGCTTGAATGCGATACCAGGCATCTCGACTCGTCCACTTGAGCCGGTCTCAAACATGTTTCATCTTTACTTTGAGGCAGATAAAGCAGTCGTCGAGGAAAAATTGATTGAAATCCAGTTGCACGGAAAAGTTGGTATCGCCGGCTATCTTGTCGAGAAAGAAAAAGGCTGCGCAACGGAAATCAATATCGGCGATAGTTTTCTTGCATTGACGACTGACGAACGCGAAAGCGTCTTTCGTCAATTGACGGAGGCGTTCTCAGAGGATTGAATGACATCAGGAGCGGGAATCGTAGGATGGAGGCGACGATAGGTGTCGACTTTTTCTGCGATCATTCGCTCCGTTTCTTGTAATGCTGCCAGTTGAGCTAAGACGTTTGCATGGTGTGCTTCAAGCAACGCAAGGCGTTCGCGAGTCGTATCCTGCTCGCCGTGAGCAAGAAAAAGTGACACATACGTACGGATTTGCTCGATCGGCATATGCGTTTCACGTAAGCGGAGGACAAATCGAAGCCACGTCACGTCTTGGTCGTCATAACGTCGTTGACCATTCTGGCGCTTCGGAAAGAGTAATCCTTCTTTCTCATAATAGCGAATCGTATGGGCACTCGTCATCGTCAGTCGACTGATTTCAGAAATCGTATACATGAATCTCACCTTTCTGCTTGACTTAGAGTTCACTCTAAGGATTAGACTCTGACTATACCAAATCGAAAAGGGGATATGCTAGATGAAGTACACGGTCATTACAGGAGCAAGTTCAGGAATCGGGTATGAGACGGCAAAACTACTCGCAGGAAAAGGAAAGTCACTCGTCCTCGTCGCGCGCCGGACGTCAGAGCTCGAAAAACTTCGGGATGAAGTCAAACAGATTTCACCAGACAGTGATGTCATCCTCAAGTCGATCGACCTTTCTGATAACCAAAACGTTCATGATCTTTATGAAGGCTTAAAAGAACTTGAAATTGAAACATGGATCAATAATGCTGGGTTTGGTGATTTTGATCTCGTCCAGGACATCGATCTCGGGAAAATCGAAAAGATGCTCCGCTTGAACATCGAGGCACTGACGATTTTGTCGAGCCTGTTCGTCCGCGACCATCATGATGTCGAAGGAACGACGCTCGTCAATATCTCGTCAGCAGGCGGCTACCGGATCGTACCGAATGCCGTCACGTACTGCGCGACGAAGTTCTATGTCAGTGCCTATACGGAAGGACTCGCGCAAGAACTGCAAAAAGGCGGCGCAAAACTCCGGGCGAAAGTGCTCGCACCAGCTGCGACTGAGACAGAGTTCGCCGATCGTTCGCGTGGCGAAGTAGGGTTCGACTACAGCAAGAACGTTAAGAAATATCATACGGCAGCAGAAATGGCAGGCTTCCTGCATCAGTTAATCGAAAGTGATGCAATCGTCGGGATTGTCGACGGTGAGACGTATGAATTCGAATTGCGTGGCCCATTGTTCAATTACGCAGGATAAAAACTAAGTAAGGTCCCTTTTTCAATTGAGAAAGGGACCTTCTTTATGTAAGCATAATTTATACGAATTTCATGAATGAATCAAAAAAGACATCAATTACTTATTTTTTTAAGAGTTTCTTTGCTAACTTCCATACGACATAGACGACTGCGCCGATAATCAAAAGATTTATTAGAGCGCCGAAAATCATGAATTGTCCCACGATGTGACCACCTTTACATACGTTTTTTGAGGCGTAAGCATTCTAGTTACGTTTTCGTTTTGAGAACCTCAAGCTGATAAAGAATAACGCCATTAGAACTATTGCAATGTTCACGGCTAATGTTAATCGCTCATTATCAATCACTTGACCATTTAAGAAGTTCAAAGTAAGAACAATCAAAATAAATAACAATAAAAAGTATTTTATGGATTTTTTTATCATAAATGACTTCCTTTTTTTGTGTTCTTCTATTAGTTTATACATATCGACATTTTAAAAACAAGGAGAATGTCTAATACGAAGAATGACACAGAAACGATACTCAGGAGTGATGAAATGAAGCGAACCTTTATATCGATTACGTTATTGATGATTCTAGGAGTCGGCATCATCGGTGCTTCAGCCTATAAGTCGTTGTACTATGATGAAAAACAAGAGGTCACTCAGTCAATCAATCACTATCTGACGCGACAGAA
>NZ_DJUM01000028.1:0-4371 GCF_002440475.1 Exiguobacterium sp. UBA6282
TTTCAAGTTCCCGTACGTGATAAAGGACCTTTGCGCGCGATAACGTTAGCAAATGAGCCAACTGATGCACCGTATGCGGTTTTTCGACGAGAAACATGAGAATTTTTGTTCGCAATGGATCACTGATCACTTTTAACTGTTCATAGTTCTCTAATATATGAATCGCTTTTTGTTCCATTCAATCATCTCCTTTTTAACCGGTTAATTTTTATTAACCGTAAAGCAAAAGCTTCTTTTTGTAAACGATTACAAATTTATGTAAGGGTAACGGCAAAGGATAAAGCAGTTGGTTTACATACAAAAAACTGACTTCATTGACATCTCGATCCTCCACCTTCTACTAGAAAGTACGGGAAAAACGAGATGTTTGAAATCAGTCTCAGCTACTGTATGTGGTTCGAGGTGATTAGACCGTCGTCGTATCTTTCCATTCCTGTTCGATGAAGGCATCACGACCAGAAGCAGCACGATCTTTTTTGTAGTGTTCTGGATTTTTCTTATGGAAGTCTTGGTGGTACTCTTCCGCTGGATAAAATTCAGAAGCAGCATCGATCCGCGTCACGATTGGCTGTTTGAAACGGTTGCTTGCAGCAAGAGCGTCACGAGAAGTAATCGCAGCTTCATGCTGCGCATCCGTATGATAGAAGATTGCTGGTGCGTACTGCGTACCGCGATCTTGGAATTGACCTTCTGCATCCGTCGGATCCGTTTGGGGCCAGTAGAGTTCAAGTAAACGCTCGTATNNAAACGTGATTTGGACGACTTCGAGGTGTCCCGTCGTTCCTGTTTTGACTTGCTCGTATGTCGGGTTATCGACGTGTCCGCCCATGTAACCTGATACGATTCCCTCGATTCCTGGTAATTCTTCAAATGGTGTCACCATGCACCAAAAACATCCACCTGCAAATGTTGCTTTTTCCATCTGTCTCTTCCTCTCCGTGGGAAATCCCCATTGTATGTCTGACAGCGAGAAAACGAAAACGACTCCTTCGCTTGGTTGCAAAAGGAGTCGCCGCTTTTTATCAACCAAAGCTTTCGCTTTGCTGGTCGTAGCACCTTGCTATGCGCAGGTTGCTGGGACGTCATCGATCCAGATCTCTCGGTCCACTCTTGATAAGGGTATATGAAGTTGATGTCATTCGTTATCATTGTTGTGATGATACCATTCACAAAGAAATAAAGTCAATCCTTAGAATTTAAGGCACGTAAAACCGTCGCTCCGAGTGTCTTCGCACCGATCAACAACGCTTGTTCGTTGATTTCGTACTGCGGATGATGCTGTGGATAGTTGACACGACCGTCCGTATATCCGGAGCCAGTAAAGAAATAACTTCCCGGGACATGTGTTAGATAATGCGCGAAGTCATCTGCAGCCATCATTGGTGTGAGTGCCCGGACGGATGCTTCCGGTAAGAAAGCAGCAGCTTCCTGAACGAGTTTTGTCTCATCCGGGTGATTCCAGAGCGCCGGGTAACCAGTCGTGAAGTCAATCGAATACGAAGCACCGATGCCGGCACACGTCGTCTTAGCGACAAGATCGACTTCTTGCCGGAGCTGATGCCGAAGTGTCTCATTGAACGTTCGGATTTCCCCGACAATGCGTGCCTCACCCGTAACGATATTTGGTGCTGTTCCTGCATGGAAAGAACCGATTGCGAGAACAGCCGGCTCAAACGGATCAACCCGTCGACTAACGAGATGTTGTAAGTTGCAGACGAGTTGCGCTCCAGCGACGAGAGCATCTTTTGTTTTATGCGGTGCCTGGGCATGACCACCTTGACCATGGACGATGATTTCGAATTCGTCGATCGCACACAATGTATGTCCTTCCCGGAACCCGATCGTGCCAACCGGTAAATCATTTTCGAGATGTGTCGCGAAAATTGCATCGACCCCTTCGAGGACGCCGGCTTCGATCATTTGGATTGCTCCACCGGGAAAGACCTCTTCTCCATGCTGGTGGATGATCCGAATCGTTCCTTGCAATTGATCGCGTAACGGATAGAGAGTAGCAGCAAGGGCCATCACGATCGCCGTATGACCATCGTGTCCACAAGCATGCATGACCCCGGGATGGATCGACCGGAAGGCAAGCGTCGTCTCTTCTTGAAGCGGTAAAGCATCAAAATCGGCACGGACCGCTATCGTCGGACCAGGCTGTTTGCCTTCGATCGTCGCGACGACACCACGACCTCCGACGGCTGTTTGATGAGGAATGCCCTGTTCTGCGTAAAAGGCGGCAATCCGTTCTGGTGTGCGGACTTCCTGGAAAGAGAGTTCCGGGTGTCGATGAAAATCGCGACGTAACGCGATCATCGTCGGTTCGAATTGTTCGAGTGCTTCAAAAAGTTGAGTTTGCATGTTCAAGCTCCTTTAACGTGTGTCTTTTCGCGAAAATGGGTACAGATACAGGTAATCACGAAAGGGGATAATGTAACATGGGAGAAATCGTCGTCAATGCTGTACTTACAATCAAAGCTGGACTTGCGGATCAAGTCTTCCCGATTTTACAAACGGTTTATCATGCTTCACAAAAAGAAGAAGGATGCTTACGTTATTCCTTGCACCAATCGATCGAGGATGAGCATCAATTCATGTTGTATGAAGTGTATCGGGACGAAGAAGCGCTTGAAGCGCATATCGCATCCGACCACTATAAAGCCTACCGTGAACAGATCGAATTATACTTGATGGACCGACAAGTGGCGAAATACGTCGAGATGACTTTCTGACGTGTTGCGATAAGAAGAGACGAACCCGTCGAAACCGACGGATTCGTCTTTTTTATTACATCGATTTAAAGCCGAGGAAATGCTCCTGCCAACGCGGTTCATAGATTGAATTGATTTGCAGCTGTGAACCACCCGCATGGATGAAGTGTTCGTTATCAAGCATGATTCCAATATGCGATGGACCGTCTGTATAGGTGTTCTGGAAGAAGACGATATCTGAGCGTTTACCACTTGAGATGCTCGTCCGGCGATTCGTGAAGAACGCACCATACCAGTAGCCACGAACGTTCGTCCGACCACCGTATTTTCCAGCTTGGTTCGTCGCATAGTGAATCAGTCCGGAACAGTCGAAGCCACCGTTTACGGCATCTTGCGAACCCCATGTGTAGGGTGTTCCGATATGCTGGACGGCTGCTTGGATCAGCTTTTCACCACGCGTATTATTCTTTTTGACGACTCGTTTATCCGACGTGATCGTCACGGCGGATACCGGAAGATAGACAGGTGTCCAACCTGATTGGATGACATAGAAATTTCCGACCCGGTGACGCGGATAGACGCGTTTGCCTTGTTCAACAAGTCCACTGCCTTTTGGGCTCGTCGGACTTGCGAAAAAGGATGTCGTCTGTTTGACGGTATAGATTTTCGCCCGGTCGATCGCTTTTTGTGCCAGGCTCATATCGGGTTTACTCGTGCTGATATAAGGGTTGAGGACATAACCGGTTTGACCACTGACTAAGCGGACTTGCCAAAAGTCATCATCAATCGATTTCAAACCGACTAATTTCGTCCCTTTCTTCAAATAAGCGGCCGGACGACTGTAAGCGACGTCGGCAGAGAAGAGGGGAGTTTGATCTAGATGAACATAAAACGTCGTCCCTTTTTTTGCTTTTGCCATCGGTTTGTTCAGTCCAATACGACTCGAATCGACGAAACCAAAGGTATTTTTGTATTTGACACGTGTATAATAACCGCTTTTTCCGTAGATCGAGATCGAGGCACCTTTTTTTAATGTACCGATTTTTTTACCCGACAGTTTTGCCTGCGACCGGATGACGACGTCGTCTTCTGTCACGTAACGTTGACCAGAGACATCATACAGATCCGGCTTTTTCGTGACGAGATCCGTCGTCTTGACGTAACCGTAGATCGATCCTTTTTTCAAGCGTGTGTAACTACCGCTCGTTCCGTAAATCGTCAATTGATCAGCCCGTTTAACAGTATAGACTGTTTTACTGCTCGTCGAAGCCGACGTATAAACAGACAGGTTGCGTTTCGCGTATCGTGTCCCGGTTGATGCATAGACTTTTCCAGTACCGAGATCAGCTGTCTTGACGTAAGCATGAATCCCGCGGAAGNNAGTATTCGTTTGATGTTGCTTTAAGATAGGACTTGAAGATTTGGCATCCGAATAGATGGGTGTAGCGCGCTGAACATAGAGGCGTGCGGTCTTCGGATAGTACTTTAGTGTCCCAAGATGTGCCGTCAGCACATAGGCATACTCGTCGTTTCGTTTGATTCGTGTAAATGACCCCTCGATGCCGTACGTTTGAAGCGAAGTATTCACAGGAAGCGATTGTACGACTTTTCCTTTCGTAGTCGCAGTAGCATAGACCGTCGTCTGCTGTTGGACGTAACG